>DASSJW010000343.1:0-2373 GCA_035690995.1 Xanthobacteraceae bacterium | reverse complement strand
TCCGCAATTCGCCGACATCGTCTGGAACAGCCTCGTGCTCGCGGTCGCCAGCGCCACCATCGTCATGCTGGTGTCGGCGGTCATTTCCTGGATCGTGGTGCGCACGAAAATCCCCGGGCGCTGGATGCTCGACAATCTGGCATCGCTGCCGCTGGTGTTTCCCGGCCTGGTGCTCGGGCTGGCGATCATGATCTGCTATCTCTATCTCGACATCGGGATCTACGGCACGCTGTGGATCATGCTGATCGCCTATGTCACGCGCTTCCTGCCCTATGGCATGCGCTACAACTCGGCCTCGATGCTGCAGATCCACAAGGAGCTCGAGGAATCGGCGGCGATGAGCGGCGCGTCCTGGGGCATGACCTTTCGCCGCGTCGTGCTGCCGCTGCTGAAGCCGGGGCTGCTCGCCGGCTGGATCTACGTGATGATCGTCTCGATCCGGGAGCTGTCGAGCTCGATCCTGCTGTACTCCCCGGGCACCGAAGTGGTGTCGATCATGATATGGGAGCTGTGGCAGAATGGGCAGTATGTGGAGCTCTCGGCGCTGGGCGTCATGCTGATCGTGGCGCTGTTCTGCCTGGTCGTGCTGGCGCAGCTCGCCGGCCGGCGGTTCGGAATCGCAGAAACATGAAAAACGCGGGGTGGAAACGTGCTGAGCGTGAGATCGCTGTACACCGAATACGCCAACGAGCGCGGCGCCGCCGTCAAGGCCGCGCAGAACGTGTCGTTCGAGGTGCCGGAGGGCAAGCTGTTCACCTTGCTGGGCCCGTCGGGCTGCGGCAAGACCACGACGCTGCGCTCGATCGCCGGGCTGGAGAAGCCGACCGCGGGCGAGATCGAGGTCGCCGGACGCCTTGTCTATTCGTCGGGCAAGGGGATTTTCGTCGCACCGAACAAGCGCAATTTCGGCATGGTGTTCCAGTCCTACGCGATCTGGCCGCACATGAACGTGTTCCAGAACGTGGCCTTCCCGCTCGAGGTGCGGCGCCTCGCCAAGAAGGAGATCCGCGACAGGGTCATGCGCGTGCTGCAGGCGGTCGCGCTCGACGAGCTGGTCGACCGCGATGCCACCAAGCTCTCGGGCGGCCAGCAGCAGCGGCTGGCGCTCGCGCGCGCCCTGGTCATGGAGCCGCAGCTCCTGCTGCTCGATGAGCCCCTTTCCAATCTCGACGCCAAGCTGCGCGACCGCATGCGCTCCGAGCTCAAGCGGCTGCAGCGCGACCTCAACCTCACCACCGTCTACGTCACCCACGACCAGAGCGAGGCGCTGGCGCTCTCGCACGAGATCGCGGTGATGAACGAAGGCCGGGTGGTCCAGGTCGGCACGCCGCGCCAGATCTACGAGCAGCCGACCGACAAGTTCGTCGCCGATTTCGTCGGCAGCACCAATTTCATCGGCGGCACCGTCGAGACGGTCACCGATGGCACCTGCGTCGTGCGCTCGGCCATGGGCGAGCTCAAGGCGCATGCCAGCGAAGGCGTGAGCAGGAACATGAGCGTGATTGTCTCGGTGCGGCCCGAGGACGTGGAATTGTCCGAAGGCCCGCCCCCAACCGCCGATGGCGAAAACGTCTACCAAGGCACGGTCAGCGCCAAGGATTTTCTCGGCGACTATCTGGATTTTCACGTCCGGGTCGGCGATGTTGTGCTGCAGGCAAAGGCGCATCCGTCGTTGCGTACGCCGACCGGCGATGCGATCTATCTGCGGATGAAGGCGCACAAATGCGTGGCGATTCCAGGAGTCAGAACGCAGTGATCAGAAAATGCTCATCGGCGTCTGCGGTCTCAATTCTGGCGATTCACATCTGATTTCCGGTCGGCAAGGAGCAAGGCATGGCCAAGGACGCCATCGTTTCGGAAGAGCTGGCGAAGAAGTTCTCGACCGAGAAGGACACGCCCTACCTGCGCTGGGTGCGCGGGGAAGGTCTCGACATCATCAGCGCCCATTACGTGCGCAACCTGCGCACTGTCGAACTCAAGCCCTGGGCGCGGCGCGGCGGCTCCGGCGTCTACATCAATCACGAGGCGTCGCGTACCTCCAATGACTGCTACGTGTGCGAGATCCCGCCCGGCAAGAAGCTCGCGCCGCAGCGCCAGTTGTTCGAAGAGATGATCCTGGTGCTTGACGGCCGCGGCTCCACCACGGTGTGGGACGACGAGGGCCGGCGTATCACCTTCGAGTGGAAGAGCGGGGCGATGTTCGCCATCCCGCTCAATTGCTGGCACCAGCACTTCAACGGCTCCGGCCAGGCGCCGGCGCGCTACGTCGCGGTGACCAACGCGCCGCCGGTGATCAATCTCTACGAGGACGTCGAATTCGTCTTCAACACCAAGCATGACTTCAAGAACCGCTTCAACGGCGAGCCCGAATAT
>DASSJW010000342.1:0-2758 GCA_035690995.1 Xanthobacteraceae bacterium | reverse complement strand
TCATATTTCCGGCGGCCGCTACGCGCTCAACATCGTGACCGGGTGGAACCAGCCGGAGATCGACATGTTCGGCAATCCGATGATGGGGCACGCCGAACGTTACGCCTGCGCCGAGGAATGGTTCAGCATCGTCAAGCGGCTTTGGACCGAGGACGATATGTTCGATCACGAGGGCCGGTTCTACAAGATCACCAAGGGCTACCTGCAACCCAAGCCGATTCAAGCCCCCTACCCCGCGGTCATGAGCGCCGGCGCCTCCGAACGCGGCCGCGAGTTCGCGGCAAAATATGCGGACCTGGTCTTCACCGTCATCCGCACCGGCGGGCTCGATGAATGCCGCGCCCACGTGCAGGCGTACCACACGCTCGCGCGCGAGACCTATGGCCGCGAGGTTCGGGTCTGGACGCTAGCCAATATCGTGCAAGGGGAGACCGAAAAGGAGGCGCGCGACTTCTATCGATACTACGTCCACCAAAAGGGAGACTGGGAGGCCGCCAGGAACATGATCGACACGTTCTCGCTCGAGATCAATGCCCGCGCCATTCCGCCGGAACGCGTGAAAGCGCTGCAGGAGGCATTCCTTTCGGGCTGGGGCGGTCTGCCATTGGTCGGCACCCGAGAGCAGATCGTCGACGGATTGCAGGCGTTGTCGCGCGCCGGCCTCGACGGCGTTCTGCTGTGCTGGCCGCGGTTCGAGCAAGGGATGCGCGAATTCCGCGATCTGACCTATCCGCTCGTCAAGCAGGCAGGGCTGCGGGACCTGGCTTAGACCATTCCCAATAATTCCGGAGGATCAGTCCAATCGGCAACAAGAGGTGCGATATGAACGCTCACGACGAGGTCGCGCTTTGGCACGCCCTTTATCAACTCGAGACGCGATACTGGCACGAGGTCGACGCCAATGGCGGGCGCAACGCGCACGAGTTCTACCTGCCCGACGGGCTGATGGTGGTGGGACACAATCGGTTTCAAGGGCGCGAGAAAATCAAGGAATTCTATGCCTGGCGTGAGCGCCAGGCGGCCACGGCGATCAGCAGCGTCAAGACCACGCGGCACCTGATCAGCAATCTGTTCATCGAATCGCGCAGCGAAAGCGCGGCGCGGGTCTTGGGCATCGTGAGCTTCTATGGCGCCGTCGTTCGCCCGCCGGCACCGCAATCCAAGCCGCCGATGCTGATCGCGGATCTGATGAACGACTGCGTGTTGGACGGTGATCACCGATGGCAGTTCAAGTCCCACACGCTGCAGCCGGTTTTCATGAGCCACGAGGCCCCGCCGTCCATCGCGATCGATACGCACCGATAGCTGTCCGTTCGCGCCAGCCTTGGGCGACCAGGCGGAACGACGCGCTACAGCGTTTTCCAGTTGGTTCGATTCAACGCCGCAGGTTCACAGGTGTCACCCGCGGGCTTGACCCGGCTTAACCCGTGGGTCCATCCATTCTTCGCAATCACCTTTGCGTCCTTGCCGCGGTTCTCTTGCCAAGGAGATGGATGCGCGGGTCAAACCCGCGCATGACAGCCTCATAAGGGTCACCTGCGCAGGGCCCGTCACGCTGTCAAAGCTGACACGCTGTCAAAGCTGACGCTTACTGCGGCGGCAGTTTCTTCAGGATCAAGATGGAGAGATTGCCGTCCGGCGTGTAGTCGCTCTTCTTCATCTCGAACCGCGTCTCGCCGAGCTTCCGCACGTCGTCGCCGCAGAAGCTGACGAGATTGTCGGCGGCGCCCTTGTCGACCACCAGGCGGAATTCCTTGATCGGTCCCGACCAGTTGGCGCCGGTCTTGAGAATATAGTCGATGCGCTCCTCCGCGAACGGTGCGGCGAACTTGCTGTCGGCCGTCTTGCGCGCGCGTTCGACCGCCGCCAGGAATTCGTAACTGAAGCAATACTTCTCCTTGTACTCCTCGTACCACGGCTCCTTGGCTTCGTCGGGAGAGCCGAGGGCGGTCTGCACCGACCCGCCGACACTGGGCTTGTAGCGATGCGAGATCGCGGTCTCGGCCCGGGCTGGGAAGGTCTGCTCCCAGTAGTAGGTGGTCTGCAGCATCCAGCGCGCCTCCAGATGCTTCTTCATGCCGCCGCCGGCGTCGTACTCATCGATCTCGGCGAGGCCGATGCGCAAGAGCTCCTCCCACTTGTCCGCCGGCAGGCGGTCGAGGGCTTCGTTGGTGCTCGCCAGATGCGGCGCCAACGGGATGCCGAGGCTGCGCAGCAATTGCGTGCGGTCGATGCCGGCAGCGATGGCGCGCTGCTCGAGCTTGGCCGCGACCGGCGCCCCGTTCACGGTGGTGGAAAAGGCGAGAAAGTTGACGGGGTCGTCGGTCGGCACCGAGATGATGTCGTCCGGGCCTTCGACCTGGATGTCCGGCATCGGAAAGGCGACGAGCACGGTCACGTCCTTGTCCGACCTGTTGAGGAAGCGGTAGTGAACCCTGACCTCCTGGGCTGAAATGGTGAGGTCCTCGGACAGCATTTCGACGTCGTCGTTGCGCACGAAGATCAGCCCGCCGGTGGAGAGCTCGGCGCTCGTATCGTTAGCGAGCGCGGGCAAAGCCGCGAGAGCCGCAACGGCCAGAGCGATCGCCGACGTCCGCATGTCAGGTTTCCCGCCTGTCCTAGTGTGGCGCATTTGACGTTCCTATCAGTATTGGCCGCGAGTCCTTCATAGGAACGTCAAATGCAAAGCCACACTAGAATCATGACTTGCTAGTGTCCCTTTGTTTCCGACGTTCGTAAAAGCGGGTGCTGCGAGATG
>DASSJW010000341.1:0-6278 GCA_035690995.1 Xanthobacteraceae bacterium | reverse complement strand
ATGGGGCTGCGAGCGTTCGGCTTTTCGGCCGGCTGAACGCGCGCCCCGTGGGCGCGCGAAATCCACCTCGTCAAGCTTAGCGCGTCATGGCAAGGTCGCCCCCCAAGTCGTTGGCTTTGCGCGCATTCTATGGCGGCGCCTTCAAGCATGGATGGCCACAGGTCCGACGTTGGCCGAAACCAGCTCGGTCGCCGCGGGAGCCGCTATTCATCGACCTGAAGCGGGCGCGGGGAGGAGGGTGAATGGCGATCTTCGAGCTTGACGGTGTGGGGCCGGACCTTCCCGCCGACGGTCGTTACTGGATTGCCGAAAACGCCGTGGTGATCGGGCGCGTGCGGCTCAAGACCGACGCCAGTGTTTGGTTCGGCTCGGTACTGCGCGGGGACAACGAGTGGATCGAGCTCGGCCATCGCTCGCAAATCCAGGACAATGCGACGCTGCACACCGACCCCGGCTTTCCCATCACCATCGGCGATGATTGCGTCATCGGCCACAACGTGGTTCTGCACGGCTGCAGCGTTGCATCGAACAGTCTGATCGGCATGGGCGCCATCGTGCTCAACGGCGCCAGAATCGGACGCAATTGCCTCATTGGCGCTGGGGCGTTGGTGACGGAGGGCAAGGAGTTCGACGACAATTCACTGATCGTCGGGGCGCCCGCGCGGGCGGTCCGCACGCTCGACGACAAGGCGCGGGAGGCGATCGCCCGCGGCGCCGACATCTACGTGCGCCGCTGGCAGCAGTATGCAAAGGGGCTCAGGCGGGTCGGGTGAGCGAAGGGGGATGATAGGAGACGGACAGCCGATGATCCGTCATCCGTCTTGATGCTCAGCGCGATGTGGCGGTAGCCGCTGCCGGGCGCGTGTCGCCGAGCGCGATCCATGCGTTCGGGTCGGTTTGCGACTGCCTCTTCACGAACCGGTAGCCGGTTTCCGACCACAGCATCACCTGCTCATTCTGATTGTCGAGAATGAACTCGCCCTTGTCGGTCTTCACGGTGAGAACCGCATGCCCGTCGCCTTGCTTGTCGCGTACGACGGTGATGAGCAAGGCTTGCCGCGGCCATCCGGCCTGCATCAGCATCTTGCGCTTGAGCAGGACGTAATCCTCGCAATCGCCATAGCCGTCGTCGGGATAATTCCAGCGCTCGGCCACGCCCCAATGCTCGAGATCGGTGACAGGCTTGATCTTGTCGTTGACCCAATCGTTGATCCGCACGAGATCCTTCCAGGCTTTCGCCGTCAGCAGGACGTCGCGTGCCTCGGCGGACTTGGTCTCGCATTCCGGCGCGTGTTCGGCACAGAATTCAGTCCAGCCGACCGGCGCGCGGGCCGACGAGCCGAGCGAGATGAACAGCGCGCGATCGCTCGCGGCGCTGGCCGGGGTCACCACCGCCAGTGTCGCCGCCAGCGCGCCCGCCGCGCATGCAACTCGGAGAATGTGGGTAAGGTTCAATTTCATTTTGTGGCCGCTCCCTGTTCTTGCAGCCACATTTCACACAAACGATTTGAACCGCCGCTAATCTCGCAAAGTCATTTTGAGGACAAGGCAAGTAAACAGCACGGCGAATACTATGATCATTCGAGGCGCATTTAGCTAAAATCCGAACTACTACAATTTGAATCAAATTCCGGCATTAACCCTCCCGGGCGCCCTGCAGATGCCTCCCCCGCATCGGTGCCGTGCCACCGTTAACGCTGGCGGACGCGCTTGCCGGCCGCGTGCAGGCCGCAATGGGGGCGTCGGAGGTGGAAATCCGACCCCGGCACGCTCGGCCGGCGCGTTCGCTGCGTTTACCTGGCGGTGACGCTACCGGGAAAAGGAACGCTGGTACGGATTATGGCGCCCGCGTGAAGCTGGTCGCTTGCCCGGATGCGCCCGGCAGCCTATGTGAACGCGACAGGCCGCTCCGATCCCTCCTCGCAGATCGTCTCAACCAGATCACCGCACCATGCTCGATGAGCCGCGCCGGGAACGAATGCTCAACGTGCCCGCGATCGTGGTCGCGCTGCTCGTCGTGCTCGCGCTCGTTCATGTGCTGCTCACATATGTGCTGACGCAGGCGCAGACGACGGAGTTCCTGCTGCTGTTTGCTTTCATACCAGCGCGCTACGACGCCAGCGTGCTGCCCGATATCGTCTGGCCGGGAGGCTGGGCGGCCGACATCTGGACATTTGTGACCTACGCGTTCATCCACGCCGATCTCAGCCATCTGACCTTCAACGCCGTGTGGTTCTTGGCATTCGGGTCGCCGGTGGCGGAAAGATTCGGCCCGCTGCGATTCTCGGCATTCATGGCCGCGACCGCCGCCGCCGGCGCCGCCGTGCATCTCGTGACGCATTTCGGCGAGCTCCTCCCCATGGTGGGCGCCTCGGCGGCGATCTCAGGCGCGATGGCGGCGGCGATGCGGTTTGCGTTCCAGCGCGGAGGCCCGCTGGGGATGTGGCGCGATCGCGAGGCGGCGTGTCGGGTGCCGGCGGCGCCGCTTGCCGCGAGCCTTCGCGATCCGCGCGTGCTCGCATTCCTGCTGGTATGGTTTGGTGTCAACATCCTGTTCGGCGTGTTTTCCATCGGCGTCGGCAGCGTCGATCAGGCGATCGCCTGGCAGGCCCACATCGGTGGATTCGTGGCGGGTCTTGTTGCGTTCGCGATGTTCGACCCGGTTCCCATGGCGACCGCGCACGACCGCGACGAAGGTCCGGGCCCGACCTCCCGTGCTCATTAACCCGCGCCGCTGCTACCCCCGCATGCGCACAGTGCGCACCTTTCGGGGTTGGCGATGGCAACCGATCGTCTTACACTGATTTCAGCGCCGTGCTCGGTCGCGGTCGATTGAGACATGACAATGCCGAGCCGCCTGCTCTTGCGATGCACAAGTGAGTGCACTCGTGCACGGGTCGCATGCGCAGCCACCGCGACAGAACGCGGGACATCGAAGCCATCAAGGTTGTCCGGCACTCCGCGCTGGAGCAATGCCGGTCAAGGAGGCGACCCATGATCGTGAAGTCCATTCTGTCCGCGAAGGGTGGTGAGGTCATTTCGATCGAGCCCACGGCGACGCTCGACACCGCTGTCAAGACACTTGCCGAGCACAAGATCGGCGCCTTGTTGGTGCTGGGCCCGGATCGCCGGGTCATCGGCATCTTGTCCGAGCGCGATATCGTGCGCGTGCTAGCGGAGCGCGGCGCCAGTGTACTGTCGCAACCGCTCGCCCAGGTGATGACGCGAAAGGTCATCACGTGCAGTCAGTCGGATAGCGTCGGCGTTCTGATGGAACGCATGACCACGGGCAAGTTCCGCCATTTGCCGGTGATCGAGGACGAACAAGTCATCGGGGTGGTGTCGATCGGCGACGTGGTCAAACATCGGCTGCAGGAGATCGAGCACGAATCCGCCGCGCTGCGCGATTACATCCAATCGGCCTGAAGGCGGAAAGCACACGCTCGTCGACCGACGTCGCGGGGCAGCGGGGCCCCAGCGCAGCGGGGCTGGCCTATTATTCGGCGGCCGTCCTGCGCACTATGGTGGGCCGGGCGATCGCGAACACCTTGTCGACGACCGCATAGTCCGCGTAGCCGCAACGCGCGAGCGGCTGCAGCGCGGCGGTGTCGAGCCGGCCGTCCTTGATGAACCGCTCATCGATGTGGATGCCCACCACTTGTCCCAGCACGACGAAGCGGTCGGCCGGCTTCCCGTCCAGATCCCTGAGGTCGATGATCTGCAGCAGCTTGCATTCGAGCGCGCACGGCGAGGCGGCGACGCGCGGCGGGCGGACCAGCCGACAGGGGGCGGGCGCGAGGCCCGATTGCTCCATCTCATTCACGCCGCGCGGAAATTGCGCCGAGGTTTCGACCACGGCGGCGCGCAGGTCGAAGGTGGCGAGGTTGCAGACGAATTCCTTGGTCTCTTCCACGAAGACCAGCGAATCCTTGGGACCTTCACTGGAGAACAGCACGATCGGCGGCGCGTCGGAGACGGCGTTGAAGAATGAATAGGGCGCGAGATTGATTGCGCCATTCGAACTCATCGACGTGATCCACCCGATCGGCCGCGGCGCGACGATCGCCTTGAACGGATCGCGCGGGAGGCCGTGATCGTTCTTTGCCGTCTCGTAGAACATGCTGACCTGGAGGGCTGCGGCAGCGCGGGCATGCGCGCCTATCGGCGGGTGAAGCGGGTCGCAATCTCGTTGAGCGGCGGCCGGGGCCGGTCTTCGGGCGGTCCGCTCGGCCGCCCGATATGGACGAAGCCCGCGATGCGCTCGTTGTCGTTGACGCCGAGCGCGGCGAGGACGCCGCGGTCGTAGGCGTACCATTCGGTGATCCAGTTGGCCGCGTAGCCGAGGGCGTGAGCCGCGAGCACGAGGCTCATCGCGGCGGCGCCGGCGGACAACACCTGCTCCCATTCCGGAATCTTCACGTGCGGCGCGGCGCGGCTCACAACCGCGATGACCAGCGGTGCGCGCGCCAGGCGGGCTCGTTCGACCTCAACGTGCTCGGGCTTGGCCTGCGGGTACTTGGCGCGAAACCCGGCGGCGATCACCTCGCCGGCGGCCAGGCGCGCGTCGCCTTCGAAGATGATGAAGCGCCACGGCACGAGCTTGCCATGGTCCGGCACGCGCGAGGCCACCGTCAGCAAGGTTTCGATCTCGGCCGCCGAGGGAGCGGGGCCGGCAAGCTCGACCGGCTTGATGGAGCGCCGGGTCTTCAGCAGTTCGAGCGCGTCGGGCATCGGCATGGTGGGAGTGGCGCAGCGCTTCGCGGGTGGTTGGACTGCGCGTAGCATACGCCGAGAAGGGTGACAAACCGGGTTCCGGCGGCTTGAATTTGCCGCTATTCCGGTCGAAAACCGCTGCCATGAGGAGCGGGGGGACGAGGCCCGACAGGGGGGGCCAACTCGTTTTGGCTATCGGCTTGTGGCTCGCGGCGTGGCCCGTCGCAGCCAACGCGCAGTTCTTTGGCAATTCTCAAGACGGTTCGTTCACGCTGCGCCCGCCGCGAGACGTGCCGTCGGTTGCCCCCGGTCCATCCCAGAGCATCATTCCGCCCAGTGGAAATGTGGCGCCCAAGGGGCCGACGCTGCAGTCGCTTCCGCCTGCAAACAACCCGGGCGTGCAAGCGCATGCGGCGCCGATGGCGGCGGCGCTGCCGGCAGGGCAGGGATCGCTTGCCGTCAGCGCGCGGTTCGGCCGTGATCTGCCGCAGATCAATGGTGGATTGCACTGGCGGGTGTATCGGGCCGAGCCCAATGGGACCCCCCGCCTGGTCAAGGAGGAGAAAGGGCCGGCGCCGACGTTCACGCTGCCGCACGGCGCCTATGTCATCAGCGTCGGCTTCGGGCTGGCGAATGTGACCAAGGCCGTGCAGGTGCGCGCCGAGACGGCGAAGGACGTGTTCGAAATCCCCGCCGGCGGATTGCGCATCGAGGGCCGCGTCGGCGACGCACGCATCCCGCAGGGGCAAATTTCCTTCGACCTATACAAGGGCAGCCAGTTCGAACCGGGCGACAAGCGGCCGATCGCCACCGCCATCATGACCGGCGACGTCGTGCTCCTGCCCGAGGGCACCTATCACATCGTCTCCAACTACGGCGATGCAAACTCGACGGTCCGTTCCGACATCCGAGTGGAGGTCGGCAAGCTCACCGACACGACGGTCAACCATCGCGCCGCGATCATCACGCTCAAGCTGGTGAACGATCGGGGCGGCGAAGCGCGCGCCAATACCCAATGGTCGGTGCTCACGCCCGGCGGCGACGTGATCAAGGAATCGATCGGGGCCTTCCCCCGCGTGATCCTGGCCGAGGGCGAGTATCGGGTGGTCGCCCGCAACGACAACAAGACCTATGAGGGCGAGTTCCGGGTCGTCAACGGCGTCGATCGCGAGGTCGAGGTCATCGCCCGCTGAGCGGTCGTCGTCGCACCACCATCTTCTGCGCGCCCGGTGTATCAATGGCTCTGCGCGATCGCGTCGCAATCATTCTGCTGCTCCTCATCACGTCCGCGGACGCGGCGCCACTCGTGCCGCCGAGCGATCAGCCGGGCCGCGAGCGCTACCGCTTCGAGCCGTCGCCGCTCGACCGCTTCATGCGGCCGAGTCCGCCGCCTAAGCCGCTATTGCGCTGGGATTGCCCCACCGGCGGCCCCGCGCGCGCAAAATCGCGTTCGCGGCGAAACCGGGTCTGCTGATCCGACGGGCGATGGCTCGACGCCTTCTCTGCCTCGTTATCCGCGCTGGTGAATGACCCATGATCGCGACCTGGCGGTGCGTCGCGGTCTT
>DASSJW010000340.1:0-5978 GCA_035690995.1 Xanthobacteraceae bacterium | reverse complement strand
ATGGCGATCGGGCTCAATTACCTGATCGGCGCGATCGAGCGCTGGGTCGCGCCCTGGCAGGCGGAGATCGCCGGACGCGAGGAGTAGCCTCACTTCTGCCGGGCGAGGAAATAGGCGAGCTCGACGAAATCCTCGTCCTTCAGGTCGTACACGACCTCCGACATCTGGGCGTCGTAGCCGCGTCGGGTATTGTCCTTGTAGCCGCGCAGCGCCTTGAGCAGATAGTCCTCGCGCTGGCCGGCCAGCCGCGGAACGTTCTCCTGCCCGCCGTAATTGGCCTGGTGACAGAAATTGCAGCGGTGCTGCTGGCTGAGCGCGCGCGCCTTCTCCATGCGCGCGGCGTCGGGCGTGTCGGAGACCGGCGTCGGCGGCGGCAGCTTCGAGATGATATCCGCGGCCTTCTGCAGGTCGGCATCGGTGAGCCCCTTCGCCATCTCGTTCATCGGCTCGGTGACGCGCAACTTGTCGCGGAACATGAGCAGCTGCACCGTGGTGTAGAACGTCGGCTGCGCGCCGAGCGAGGGAATTTCGGGCAGCTGCGAGGTGCCGTTCTCGCCGTGGCAGGCGAAGCAGGTCGGCAGCCGCGCATCGAGCGGCTGCGCGCCGGCCGCGTGCGCAGTCAAACCGGCGAGGATCGCGCCCATCGCGAGGCTGCGCATGTCGTGACTCCAGAGGTTATTGCAACCGAACGGTGGCGCGGGCGCCCTGCCGCCCCCGCCACCGAAGTCTCAGCGCGCGGCGGCCGTGCGCCCGCTGCCGGCGCTCACCCGCCACACCGCGCCGTTCCAGTCGTCGGAGACGAGCACCGAGCCGTCCTTCATGACCAGGATGTCCACCGGACGCCCGACATAGGAATTGTTGTCGAGAAAGCCGGTGAGGAACGGCTCGATCGGTCCCGCGCTGCCATCCTTCTTGATGTTCACGAGCACGACATCGCCGCCGATCTTGTTGGTCTTGTTCCACGAGCCGTGGCGGGCGACCAGGATCTGGTTCTTGTACTTCGCTGGAAACGAGTTGCCGTTATAGAACTTCATGCCGAGCGAGGCGGCGTGCGGTCCCATCAGCGCGATCGGGGGCGTGAACTCGCTGCACTGGCGGCCCCAGCCGAACTCCTGATCGGGGAGGTTGCCCTGATAGCAAAACGGCGAGCCGAAGTGCTGGCCGACCTTGGTCATGCGGTTGAGCTCGTCGTTCGGAAGATCTTCCGACATCCAGTCGCGGCTGTTGTCGGTGAAGTACATTTCCTTGCTCACTGGGTGCCAATCGAAGCCCACCGTGTTGCGGATGCCCTTCGCGATCGTCTCCATGCCGCTGCCGTCGAGATTGACACGGCGCATGGTGCCGTAGCCCTCGGGCGGCATGCAGTTGTTGCAGGGTTGTCCGATCTCGAAATAAAGCTTGTTGTCCGGCCCGATCGCCAGATACTTCCAGCCGTGGGCTTCGTCCTTCGGCAGGCCGTCGAGGATCACGGTCGGCTTCGGCGGGTTGTCGAGCTTGTCCTCGACATTGTCGATCTTCGAGAGTTGCGACAGCTCCATGATGTAGAGCGTGCCATTCTTGAAGGCGACCCCGTTCGGCCGATACAGACCCGACGCGACCACCTTGACCTCGCGCTTGCCGCCCTTGTCGACGATGGCATAGACCTTGTCGAGCAGCCGCGAGCCTACGAACACTGTTCCCTTGTCGCCGAGTGCAAGCGAACGGGCATTGGGCATGCCGCTGGCATAGACCTCGACCTTGAACCCCTTCGGGGCCTTCAGCTTGTCGACCGGCAGCTTGTCGGCGGCCGCCGCCACCGGCGGGGCCGGCACCGGCGCGAGCTTCTTGGCATCGGCGGTGTCGGGGCGCCCGATCAACGGCGAGCCGGGCGGTAACGGAGCCGGCTGT
Source organism: Xanthobacteraceae bacterium (assembly GCA_035690995.1). Taxonomy (GTDB): domain Bacteria; phylum Pseudomonadota; class Alphaproteobacteria; order Rhizobiales; family Xanthobacteraceae; genus VAZQ01. The sequence continues at coordinate 4,091 of DASSJW010000340.1, read as the reverse complement.
TGGGCGGCCGCCGGCCAAGCAGCCATGAGCAGCACGCCGACGGTACCTGCGAGCACGAGGCCCTGTGGTCGCGATGAATAGGTCATGATGATCCCTCCTTGATGCAGAAGACTAATCTTTTTATTGCCACGCCGCCCCGCGCTGTTGGGGGCGGTGCGCGACCAGCTTCCTTGCATTCAGTGTCCGATATTTTGCCCCCCGCGCGCAATCGGTTTGAGGAGGCGAAGCCGTCTCCTCCCGTACGATGGCGGCGAGCGGTTTGGCGCAGACGATCAGCGCCGGGCGACGCGGCGACCGTCGTAGCTGATGCGGTAGATCGCGCCGGCGTAATCGTCCGACACGAGCAGCGAGCCGTCCTTCATCACCTCCAGGTCGACCGGGCGGCCGATATAATTGTTGTCCTGCAAGAAGCCGGTCATGAACGGCTCCCAGGACTTCACGCTGCCGTTCGGGTTCAGCTTCACAGCGACGATATCGCCGCCGAGCTTGTTGGTCTTATTCCAGGAGCCATGACGCGCGACGAAGATGGTGTTGCGGTACGCGGCCGGGAACATGCTGCCGGTGTAGAAGCGCATGCCGAGCGCCGCCGTATGCGGGCCCATCAGGGCGGCCGGTGGCTCGAACTCGCTGCAGGAGCGGCCCCAGCCGTATTGGTCGTCGGGCAGGTTGCCCTGGTGGCAATACGGGTAGCCGAAATTCTGGCCGGCCTTGGTCACGCGGTTGAGCTCGTCGTTGGGCAAATCCTCCGAGAACCAATCGCGGCCGTTATCGGTGAAATAGAGTTCCTTGGTGGCGGGATTGAAATCGAATCCGACCGAGTTGCGCACCCCGCGCGCGTAGGTTTCCAAGCCGCTGCCGTCGAGATTCATGCGCACGATCTGGGCGTTGGTCTCGGGCGGCAGGCAGATGTTACAGGGCGCGCCGACATTGATGTAGAGCTTGTTGTCAGGCCCCAGCGCCATGAATTTCCAGCCGTGCGACTGATGGTTCGGGAACTTGTCGTAGATCACGACCGGCTTGGGCGGATTGTCGAGGTTGTCCTCGATTTTTTCGAGCTTCGAGATCCTGGTTCCTTCGGCGATGTAAAGCGTGCCGTCGTGGAAGGCGAGACCGTTCGGCCGATCCAAGCCCGACGCGAGCGTCTTGAGTTCGCGCTTGCCGCCCTTGTCGACCACGGCATAGACCTTGTCGAGGATGCGGTTGCTGACGAAGACCGTCCCTTTGTCGCCGAGCCGCAGCGAGCGGGCGTTGGGGATGCCGCTCATGAACACCTCAACCTTGAAGCCCTTCGGCAGCTTGAGCTGCGGCACCGGCAGCTTGTCCGCCGCCATCGGGAAAGGCGGAGGGTTGATGCCGCGGAGCTTGCCGGCTGCGTCGGAGCTCGGTTGATTGGGCGTGGGCGGCGGCGGTGTCGGCGTCGACTGTTGGGCGGCGGCCGGCCAGGCTCCCAAGGCAATCGCCAGCGCCGCTGGAAGCAACAAGCCGGTCTGGGGCGACAAGCGGATGGGCATGCGATCCTCCCTCACATAGGTTTTGTTGGCGGCAGTGTCCGCCCGATGGTGGCCTATGCGCAATCGGAATCAGGGTTCGGCTCCCGGACACCAAAGCGCAGACTCGGTGATCAGGATACGGTCTGTCCTTCTCGGCTTCTGACGGCTGGTCGCCGCTTGCCGCCCGTCGGCTCCATGCGCCGGTAGACGTAAGGCACGTCGCTGCGGACCGCCGCGAGATCGACGACCCGGGCATGGTCGGGCGCGAGATGGCAGACAGGGTCGGTCGCGCGCGCATCGCCGGTGAGCGCGAAGGCCTGGCAGCGGCAGCCGCCGAAATCCTGCTCGCGGCGTGGACAGCTCGCGCACGGCTCTTTCATCCAGGCGGTGCCGCGGAATGCGTTGAAGGCCGGGGAGTCCGCCCAGATGTCGGCGAGCGAATGGTCGCGCACGTTCCAGAACTCGAGGCCGGTTATCGACTCGGCGGCATGACAGGGCAGGACCTTGCCCGCCGGGGTCACGTTGAGCGAGCGCCGGCCCCAGCCGCCGACGCAGGGCTTGGGATAGCGCGCATAGTAATCGGGAACCACCGCGTCGATGACGATGTGGCCGTGATGGCGCGCGCGCAATTCCTCGACCAAGGCCGCAGCCCGCTCGACCTGTTCAGGGGTCGGCATCAGCATGGCGCGGTTCTTCATCGCCCAGCCGTAATACTGCACATGCGCGATTTCGACCCGGCTCGCTCCAAGCGCGAGTGCGAGGTCGACCATCTCGCCGATCCTGTCGATGTTGGCGCGGTGCATCACCGCGTTGACCGTGAGCGGCAGCTTGCGCCGCACCACCTCGGCCGCGAGCGCGCGCTTCCTTGCAAAGGCTCCCTCGTAGCCGGCGATACGGTCGGCGGATGTCGGCTCGCTGTCCTGGATGGAGATCTGCACATGATCGAGCCCGGCGTCGGCCAGCGCGTCCATCAATTTGCTGGTAACGCCGACTCCTGACGTAATCAGATTGGTGTAGAGGCCCGCCGCCCGGGCGCCGGCGGTGATCTCCACGAGGTCGCGTCGCGCCGCGGGCTCGCCGCCGGACAAGTGCACCTGCAGCACGCCGAGCGCCGCCGCCTCATGCAGGACGCGGACCCAGGTCGCCGTGTCGAGTTCCCCCTCGCGCGGGTCGAGTGCGAGCGGGTTGGAGCAATAGGGACATCCGAGCGGACAGCGATGGGTAAGCTCGGCGAGCAGGCCGAGCGGCTTGTGCAGGGGAGCTGTGTTGGCCGATCCCACGTCAAGCTTGCCTTCGTGCAAGGCCCCCGGCGCTCGTCATTGCGGACAGCAAGCCGCAGGGTCAGCGTCTTTGGCCTGGTCGCATCTCTAGGTATGGTGCTGCCAAGAGCGCGGCAAGCGCCGACTTCTAGCAGGCTATCACAATTCCAGCAGCCTCTTGTCGGCCAGACCGCGCAACATGGCGCCGACATCTGCGAGGATCTTCTCTCGCGGTGCGGCATAGGTCTTCGCAAGGTCATCGACGATCTCGCCGAAGGTGGCCTCGCCGGTGCACCGCTTGATGATCTCGACCGCGATCTGGTCGGGCTTGAACACCCGTTCCGGTGCAAGCAGCACCCAGCCGCCCTGGGCCTCGTTGTGCACCAGCCGCACGCCCCGCGGCAAGCGCGGGCGGGCCTCCGCGGCGATGGCCGGGCTTGGATCGTTCACGCGGGGCTCCAGTCCTTCGGCACGAAGGCGCCGGGCGGGACGTGCTTCGGCGTCACATAGGCATGATAGAGCGCGTCGAGCATCGCCCATAGCACGTCGCATTTGAACTCGAGCGCCTTGAGTACGGCCTGCTGGGCGTCCGGCGTCTTGGCGTTGCGCTTGACGTAATCAAGGGCGAACGCGGAATCGCGCTGCGCGAGCGGCGGCCGCTTGGAGAAATAGGCGAGCGTGTCGGCGCTGATGAAATCGTAGTTCTTCAGCATCCCCTCGATCCGCTCGCCGATGATCTGCGGTGAGAACAATTCGGTGAGCGAGGACGCGACCGCTTCCAGCAAGGTCTTTTCGCGTACGAAGTGCACGTAGGCCTCGACCGCAAACCGCGTCGCCGGCAACAGCCCCGCCAGCGACACGACGTAGTCGCGATCGAGTCCGACCCCGTCGGTCAGCTTGAGCCAGCGTGCGATGCCGCCATCGCCCTCGCTCTCGCCGTCGTGGTCGACGAGGCGGCTGCGCCACTCGCGGCGGAGCGCGGAATCGTCACAGCGCGCGATCAGGCTGGCATCCTTCACCGGGATCATCGCCTGGTAATAGTAGCGGTTGAGCGCCCAGGCCTGCACCTGGCCTTTCGTGCACTTGCCGCCGTGCAGCAGGGCGTGGAACGGATGCAGGCGATGATAGCGGCGCGCGCCGATATCGCGCAGTTGCGCCTCGAGTTCCTGCGGCGTCATCAGCTTCACAATACGATCTCCATGCCGTCCTCGGCGACTTCCCAGCCGTTGCGCTCGACATGGAGACGTTCGGGCGAGCCCTCGACCAGGATCGGATTGGTATTGTTGATATGCATGTAGATGCGGCGCGCGGCGACATTCGCCAATGCCGCAAGCGACCCGCC
>DASSJW010000339.1:0-18675 GCA_035690995.1 Xanthobacteraceae bacterium | reverse complement strand
GGCCTCACCCGCTACGGCGAGGCCGAGGTGATGCAGAAGCTCACCGCCGCCGGCTTTTCGGCGCGGCGCGCGCCGGCGAATATCGGCCACAATCCCGCCCGCATGACGTTTCTGGCGACCGCGGCCCGGTGATTTGCATCTCGGCCGGCGGTGCCCCGGTGGCTCCGCTCTGCATTCCGCGTCGCTGCATGCAGCCGTGCCACCCGAATTTCCGCCGACGCCCTGGCCGCACAACGAGCCGGGTTTTTGTTGTGCAGGAGGACGTGCAATCCATTTCTAGGGGATGCGCGATGGCGTCAACGCTGCAGCGTCCTGAAATAGGCCATGACATCCTCGACCTGGCCTGCATTGAGTTGGAACCGGGGCATGATCGGATGGACACCCTCCGCCAAGGGCCGCTGCAGATCTGCAACAGGATATCTGAGACGCAACGTGCGAAACGGCGGCGCGATCGCGAGCGGGCTCGCACCAACCTGGTCGACGGCATGACACTGGGTGCAATACAGGCGGACAAATCTCGCCCCGCGTCGTTCCGCAGGCGATTGAGCCACGGCGGGGTCGACGGCAGATAACAGCATGGCGCTCGCCACAAGGAGAGGCCATCGTGGGCATGCATGACGTTTCCGCGGCATTCGACGTTCTCGGCGCAGTTGCAGGCGATGCATTTGGCGGTAAAGGCCGTTGGCGTATTGGCGCCTGACAATATGCAGGGCCGGCGACGTTCACATGACATCAGGTTGCACGCAACGAGCGCATGTTCCGCGCGCTGAATAACGCTGCGCGTGTCGCGACCTCCTGCGACCGAACCGCAACCCCCAGTCCTCATTTCGTCGCGACAGCGTCAGAAAAAGATGTGGCTGCCGGGCTTTGGCCGCGAAGCCTGGATCGAGCCCGAGGAAGACCCCGGAAGCTGACGATCCTATGTCACCTACAGGTCACAGAGCTGGTCTAGCTACTCGCAAAGGTGTGGACGAAGACCCGATTGGGCCCCCGCCTCACGACATTGAGAACTGCGCGGTGCGCGTTCTCACAGACCGACAAGACAAGAAGCCGCAAATGGAAAAATTAGAGGCGGTGGCATCCTTGGGCCAGCTCCGGCTGCTGCGCCCAGCCTGGACGAAGGCCGCGCTTGCAGCCAACGACCGGCTCAAACTCTATCTTACCGTATTGCAGGCAGCCCAAGCCCATGCCCAGCAGCCTTCGGCCGGTCTCCCCAACCTGAAGCGCGAATTTGCCGCCGCCGGGGTCGACGCGCCATGGCTGGATGGTCTTCCGGCCTCCGCCTATCTGGAAGGGACGACCCTTCACATCCCCGACCTTCCCCGCCTGAAAGAGAAGCTTCGCGACGACCTTCGCGTCATGGCGCGGCCGCTCGATGATGACAGCGAACCGGTCCATCGCGCGTTGCTGGCGCGCGTCGACCATTGGAGCGATTGGCTCGATCGACAGCTCGCGAGCACCCTCGCTCCGCCACAAATCGCGGTGCTCACGAGCGGCAGCCGGCACGGTGACGACAGTTTTCACGTGCTGGTCATGGACCTGCATAAAGCCTTGAACCGTCTCACCGCGGAGTTCTCGAACGAAACAATTGATGGCGCCCATGTCTGGCAGATCATTGCCAGCGACCGCCCGCTCGTGGCGGCATTCATGCGTGGGCTGAACCGGACGCGCGCACTGAAGCTCAATCATCCCGGGCTTGATACGGCCGCAACGCGCGATGGCGACAGATTGCTGATCCAGAATGATATCGGGACCAACGACGCGCATGTGCTTGTCGTGCAGGTGGAGGGCTTGAAAATCGTCCTTACCTACTCCGACTTGCATGCGAGGCGTTTTGCATTTTTTCAAGCAAGGCTCAGTGAGATTGGCGCGCTATGGTCGGCGGTTGCCATGCGGACCACCGCTGGTCTCAACGCCGACGAAGCATATCAAGTGGGCACGGCGACATTTGATTGCTCGGACGAAGGCGGCCTCCTGTCGACGCTCGAGGCTCTCGGCTCTCGAATTGTCTTTCTGATCGACTGGAACCGCGCGCGCAAAAGGCTGAATCTCTTCGTCAGAAATTCCGAGTCCGTCGCCATCCTGACCGAGGCCGCGCGTCGGGAGGTGGGCCATGTTGGTTGGCTCGCCGCCGGCGGCGAACAGCTGATCTACGGCGCCATGCAGGCGCTCGGCGGAGACTATTTTCGCATCGGCGAACGTCTCGATCAGGTAATGGGGGAGTCCCAGACAAGAGAATTTCTCATTGAAGCACTCGCCGTGGCGAGCCAGTCGATGCGACAGCGCAAACCACCGCCGCTGATTGCCGATGCGGTCCGGCTGCTGCTGTTGCGCTATTCCAGACGGCATCACGACGAGTTCGATCTGCTGAGCGAGCATGCGGCCTTCTGCCATGCGCTTGCCGAGGGCATCCGCGATGCCGTCGCGCATGGGCACGAACGCGACACGAAGGCGGCGGCCAAATTTGCCGAGCGGGCGAAGACCTGGGAGCGGCAAGCCGATCTGCAGGTCATAAGATCCCGCGCCCTGGCGGAAAACCGGCCCAATTGGCTGCCGTTCGTGCGATTGATCGAACGCGCCGACGATGTCGCGGATTCGCTCGAGGAAGCGGCCTTTCTGCTGTCTCTGATTGCGGGGAGCGAACGGCAGGCTTGGCACGGCGAGGTCAAGGATCCGATCCGCAAGCTTGCCGACGCGGCGCTGACGGCCACGCAAGACCACATCAAGGCCCTGAGCATCGCCAAGAGCCTCGGCGAGGAGAGCAGCGCGGAGGACCAGGAGGAATTCATCGCGACGTCATGGCGCGTGCTGAATGCCGAACGACAGTGCGACATGCTGCTCCGGGACGTTCGGCGGGCGCTGGCAAAGCATGTCGACGACGCAGCGATGCATTGCCTGAGCACCGATTTTGCTGCCGCCATCGAACTGGCGACCGACGCGCTGCTTGCCACGACCTATGGCCTTCGCGATCTGGCGTTCAGTCGGTTGGGGACAAAAGCATGAATGTCCGCCCAGAGCCGAGTCAGACCAGCCAGGACGCGGAACCGGCGCCGCCGATTTATTTCATCGGCGGAGCCGAGCCCTTACCGGAAGACGCCACCCCGGCCGTGCTTGGCTTCAAAGCCTTCAACCTCGCTCAAATGGCGGCGATCGGTCTGAACGTTCCGCCGGCGTTCGTTCTGGGCACGGGCTGGTGCGCACGGCAAGAGATGCTCACGGCGGACATGTGGAACGGCGGACTCGCTCACCTGGAGCGGGCGACCGGGCTGCGTCTGGGAGATCCGCGCAAGCCCCTTCTGCTTTCGGTCAGATCCGGGGCACCCGTTTCCATGCCCGGAATGATGGAGACATTGCTCAACATCGGCCTGAGCGATGCCACCCTGCCCGGCCTCATTTCCATGACGGGCAATCCACGGCTGGCCTGGGATGCGTATCGACGACTGATTGCAAGTTATGGCGAGGTCGTTGCGGGTGTCGATTCACGACATTTCGATGCCGATCTTGCCAAGGTTCAGGGCGACACGGAGGAGCGCGAGCTTGATTTCGTGGCGCTGCGCGATCTCGCACACCTGCATCTCGACACCTACGAGCGCTGGGCGGCCGCGCCTTTTCCGCAGCCCGCTGACGTGCAGCTTCGAGAAGCCATTCTGGCCGTCTTCAGATCCTGGAATAGCGAGAAGGCCCGTACCTACCGCGAACTGCACGGCCTCTCGCATGCAATGGGAACGGCAGTCACCGTTCAGAGAATGATCTTTGGAAACGCCGGCGGCATGTCCGGCGCAGGTGTCGGCTTCACGCGAAACCCCAGCGACGGCGATCCCGCTCCCTGGGTCGATTTCCTCTTCAATGCGCAAGGCGAGGATGTCGTCAGCGGCCGGCGGAGCGCACAGGGCCACGACGAACTGACCGCGGTTGCGCCGAAGGTCTGGGCGGAGCTTGTCGACGCCACCAAACGGCTGGAGCGGCATTTCGGCGATATGCAGGATTTCGAATTCACCGTTCAGGATGGCCAGTTGTATCTGCTCCAGACCCGAACGGGAAAACGAACGCTGCAAGCCGCTGCCCGCATCGCCCTCGACCTGCTCGACGAGGGCGTGATCGACGTCACGACGGCCTGCGAGCGCACGCAGGGACTGGACGCACGCACCCTGGCAATTCGGGTCGTGGCCGCCGGCAACGGCAATGCCCTGGCGCCCATTGCCTCGGCTGCGACTGCGGCAAGCGGTGTCGCCTGCGGCGAGATTGCGCTCGACGAGGCGCGCGTGCGCGAGCGGAAGGCCGCCGGACGCTCCGTCATTCTGGTCCGTCGCGATGCCGAAACGCGCGACATCGCGGCTCTCGATCAGGCGGACGGGCTGCTGACCCAGCGCGGTGCGCGCACGTCACACGCGGCCGTGGTGGCACGACAGCTCGGGAAGGTATGCCTGGTGGGCTGCGACGCCCTTTCGATCCGTGAGGCGGACGCCCTCATCACGATCGGCGACCTGACGATGCGCGAGGGTGACACGCTGACGCTCGATGGCAATGAAGGGCATGTCTACGCCGGCACGACGGAAATTCGAGAACAGATCCCGACCGATCTAGTCGCCCGGCTAAACGGCCTTCAGGGCCGCAAGACGACCCAGGCAAGGGACTGAAATGGATGACCGGACCGGCGTTCCGCTTCTGCGCAATGTGATCAAGACCAAGGCCGCGCCATCGAGCGCCGACACGCCCGATGACGATTCCCCGCCGTGCGAGAGCTTTCGATATTTGGACCGGGCGAGCGCTGCCGCCGTGGCGCGAGTGACGGGCGGGCTGTCGCCGGCAGCGCTCTGGCTGGCCTTTTCCGATTGGGCGATCCACCTCGGCGCCGCACCTGGCAAGCAGATGGAGCTTGGGCACAAGGCATGGCGGACATTCGCTGAACTCTCCGGCTATGCAATCCGGTCGATGGTGGATCGGCAAGCATCGCCTTACATCGAGGCGGCGCCGGAGGATGCGCGTTTTCGCGGCGAAGCTTGGCAAGGCCTTCCTTACCGGCTGTGGTATCAAGGTTTTCTGTCGGCCGAGAAATGGTGGCGTGCAGCGACCCATGATGTCGCCGGCGTATCGCCCCATCACGAAGAGGTCGTGTCTTTCGCGGCGCGCCAGTGGCTTGACACGATTTCACCATCGAACCTGTTATGGACCAACCCGATCGTGACCCAAAAGACCATCCGGACCGGCGGCCAAAACCTCGTATCCGGCCTGTCCAATTGGATTGACGATGCGTCCCGCATGCGGGCCAAACAACGGCCCGCCGGCACAGAAGGGTTTAAGGTTGGGCGCAATATCGCCGCGACGCAGGGCAAAGTAATCTTTCGCAATCATCTCATCGAGCTGATCCAGTATGCGCCGATGACGGACAAGGTTCTTCCCGAGCCCATCCTGATCGTGCCGGCCTGGATAATGAAATACTACATACTCGATCTGTCTCCACAGAACTCGTTGATCCGCTATCTTGTCGGACGCGGTCACACCGTCTTCTGCATCTCGTGGCGGAACATCACCGCGGAAGACCGCGGCCTGTCGCTCGATGACTATCGCCGGCTCGGCGTCATGGCGGCACTCGACGCAGTCGCGTCAATCGTGCCCGACCACAAGATTCATGCCGCCGGCTATTGTATCGGCGGCACGCTGCTGGCGCTCGCCGCTGCGGCCATGGCGGAGGTCGGCGACGGCCGCCTCCGGACAATGACGCTGTTTGCTGCCCAGACCGATTTCACCGAACCGGGAGAATTGCAACTCTTCATCGACGACAGCCAGGTCTCGTTCCTGGAAAGCATGATGTGGGAACGCGGCATGCTCGACACGTCGCAGATGACCGGTGCTTTCCAGCTCCTGAGGCCCAACGACCTGATCTGGTCGCACATGATTCACGACTATCTGATGGGCGAACGCACGCCAATGATCGATCTGATGGCCTGGAATGCCGACGCGACGCGGATGCCCTACCGCATGCATTCGGAATATCTGCGGAGACTGTTTCTCGGCAACGATCTCGCATCAGGCCGCTATATGGTCGACGGCCGTCCGATCGCGCTGCAGAACATCCGCGCTCCCATCTTCGCTGTCGGCACGGAGCGTGACCACGTCGCGCCTTGGCAGTCGGTCTACAAGATCCACTACCTCTCCGACGCTGAGATTACCTTTGTCCTGGCCAGCGGAGGTCACAACGCTGGTATCGTCAGCGAGCCAGGCCATCCGCATCGGCATTTTCGCATCGCAACCAAGGCGCCGGCCGATCTGTGCCTCAACGCCGACGAATGGCTGGCAGAAGCGCCCTTGCGGGAAGGCTCGTGGTGGCCGGCCTGGACCGCGTGGCTGACCGAGCGCTCCATGCCCGAGCAAGCGCCGCCTCCGATGGGAGCAGCGGAGAAAGGCTATGCACCGCTGGCCGACGCTCCCGGAACCTATGTGTTGCAGTCATGAACGGTGTCGGGCCCGATACCCCGCTTGTGAACCGCACCTTCGAGGAGCTCTTCATCGGTGAAACGGCCTCGCTGGTGCGTCTCGTCAACCCCGATGACATCAAGCTGTTCGCGGCTGTCTCCGGCGACGTCAACCCGGCCCACCTCGACGCCCAATATGCGGCGGGTGACATTTTCGGTCATGTCGTCATTCACGGCATGTGGACCGGAGCGCTGATCTCGACCCTCCTCGGCACGCAGCTTCCGGGACCGGGGACCATCTACCTCGGCCAGGATTTGCGTTTCCGGAAACCGGTTTCGCCCGGCGATACCATCACGGCGACCGTCTCGGTTCAGGAAAAGCGCGCGGACAAGCGGATCGTCCTCTTCGACACGCGATGCACCAATCAGGATGGTCAGGAGGTTCTGACCGGCACCGCCACCGTGATCGCGCCTGCGGAGAAGCTGTCATTGCGCCGCATGGCGGTGCCCGAGGTCGAGTTGCGCCGACACGCCGGGTTCGAGCGCTTCCTGCGGGAGGCGAGTGACACGCCGCCGATGCTGACCGCGATCGTCCACCCCTGCAATGCGGAGGCTATCCGATCAGCCGTCGAAGCGCGCGACCAGGGTCTCATTACTCCGGTCCTGGTAGGCCCGGAGCACAAGATCCGAGCCGCCGCCGATCAAGCCAACGTGTCGATCGCCGGGCTCCGCCTCGAGCCGACGGAGCACAGCCATGCCGCCGCCGTCCGCGCCGTCGAACTGGCTGCCGCGCGGGAGGTCGACGCCTTGATGAAAGGGAGCCTGCATACCGACGAACTATTGGGAGCCGTCGTTGCTGCGCATTCGGGGCTGCGAACCGAGCGGCGGGTCAGCCATGTCTATGCGCTCGACGTTCCCGCATATCCGAAAACGCTGATCCTCACTGATGCGGCGATCAACATCGCCCCGACTCTCGAACAGAAACGCGACATCTGCCAGAACGCGATCGACCTGCTCCATGTCCTCGGCGTCGCCGAACCGCTGGTCGCCATCCTCGCTGCGGTGGAGACCGTCAATCCCGCGATGCAGGCGACCCTCGACGCGGCGGCGCTGACCATCATGGCGGCGCGCGGCCAGATCACTGGCGCAAATGTCGACGGGCCCTTGGCCTTCGACAACGCGATCAGCTTCGACGCGGCTCGGATCAAGGAGATCGTCTCTCCGGTCGCCGGCCGAGCGGACATCCTCGTCGTCCCCGATCTCGAAGCCGGCAACATGCTGGCCAAACAGCTGATCTATCTGGCCGGCGCGGATGCGGCGGGGCTCGTGCTCGGCGCGCGGACACCGATCATCCTAACGAGCCGCTCGGACTCGCTGAGAGTCCGGCTAGCATCCGCCGCACTCGCCAAGCTGGTGGCCATGCGCAGCAAGGCCGGGATGGTCGCACCATGAGCGGCTCTGTTCTCCTGACCTTCAATCCCGGCTCTTCGACGATCAAACTGGGCGTGTTCGTCATCGAAGCGAATGGCCCAAGCCGCATCGGGAGAGGCGTCATCGATCTGCGCCATAGCCCCCTGACGCTGCATATCGTCGAGGATCCGACGACCGCCGATATTCCGTTGCAGGCAGCCGTCACGGAGGATCTTCACGAAGTCATCGAGGAGACCCTTGGCTGGCTGGGAAGCCATTTCTCGATCAACGCGCTTGCCGCGGTGGGGCACCGGGTCGTCCATGGCGGCGATAGGTTCGCAGGCCCCGCAGCTGTTACCGACGAAACCCTCGCCGCGATGGAGGCCCTTGTGCCCTTGGCACCGCTTCACCAGCCGCAGAGCATGCGGCTGATTCGAGCGATCCGCCATCTGCGCCCGGACCTCCCGCAGATCGCATCCTTCGACACGGCTTTTCATCGCACGCAGAGCGACCTCGTACGCCGCTTCGCTTTACCCCGCGCCTTGTTCGAGGAGGGCGTCAAGCGTTACGGCTTTCACGGCCTGTCGTACAAATTCATCGCCGCGCAACTCGCAAAAGTCGCCCCCGATGTCGCGGGCGGACGCATCGTTGCGGCGCATCTCGGAAGCGGAGCCAGCCTGTGCGGGCTCGAGGCCGGTGTCAGCCGCGACACCAGCATGGGTTTTTCGACACTCGACGGCGTTCCCATGGCGACGCGCTGCGGTTCGCTCGATCCCGGCGTCCTGATTCATTTGTTGAAGGAACGCAGGCTGTCAATTGGGGCGGTCGAGGACATGCTCTATCACCGCTCGGGCCTGCTCGGCGTGTCAGGCATCAGCGCCGACAGCCGCGATCTGATCGGGAGTACCGCGCCGGAAGCGCACGAAGCGCTCAACCTGTTCGCCTTCCGCATTGCCCGCGAGACGGTCGCGCTCGCCAATACGCTCGGCGGGCTCGACGGGCTCGTCTTCACCGCGGGAATCGGCGAGCACCAGCCGCAAATACGAGAAGCGGTCTGCCGGCATCTCGCCTGGCTTGGCGTTACGCTCGATGCGACGGCAAATGCACGTAATGCAACCCGGATCGAAGGTACTGCCAGCACAATCGCCGTGCTCGTCATTCCGACCGACGAAGAACAGGTCATTGCGGAAGAGGCCTGCTTCGTGTTTCTGGCGGGACGTGCGCCTTCATGAAGGCGATCGTCGATCTCACCGGCAGGCGCGGCCTCGTCGCCGGGATCGCCAATGACAGCAGCATCGCCTATGGATGCGCGCGCGCGTTCCGCGAGGCAGGAGCCGAGCTGGCCGTCACCTACCTCAACGCCAAAGCCGAGCCCCATGTGCGGCCCCTCGCGGAAGCGCTTGGGGCTCCCATCATCGTGCCGTGCGATGTGCGCGAGCCCGGTCAATTGGAGGCGGTATTCGACCGGATCGCGGCAGAATGGGGCCGGCTCGATTTCCTGTTCCATTCGATCGCTTTCGCACCACGCGATGATCTGCGCACCAGCCTCGCCAACTGCACGGCGGAAGGTTTCGCCATTGCCATGGATGTCTCGTGCCATTCCTTCATCCGCATGGCGAAGCTTTCCCTGCCGTTGATGCACGGCGGCGGCAGTCTGCAGACCGTAACGTTCTATGGAGCCGACCGTGTGATCGAGAACTACAATCTCATGGGGCCGGTGAAGGCCGCGCTGGAGGCGACGGTTCGTACTCTGGCCGCCGACCTCGCTCCCTGCGGCATTCGCGTGCATGCCTTATCGGCCGGCCCGGTCAAGACACGGGCCGCCTCGGGCATCGACCGCTTCGATGAATTGCTGGATCGGGTTCGCGAGCGGACACCTGCCAACCAGCTCGTGACAATCGATCAGATCGGCCGGGTGGCGGCGTTACTCGCCAGCGAGGCGGGCGCGCCACTCACGGGCTCCGTCACCTATACCGATCGGGGGTTTCACATCGTTGCATGATCGGCGGGCACCATGAAAGCCACCCCGCCTTCTTCTCTTGTCCTGCAGTGAAAACACAGATCCAGCGCGACCTCGTCTGCATCACTCCCCCTTGATGCCGCCGGTGGCGATGACCTTGGTCCAGATCGCCTTGTCACGCTTGAGAAAGGCGGCGAAGTCCTCGGGTGTGCCGCCTCCGGCGACGAGACCGTTGGCGGCGATGTGGTTGGAGATCTCGGGGGTCGCGAGCGCGCGGTTGATCTCGCGATTGAGCACGTCGATCACGTCGCGCGGCGTGCCCGCGCGCACCATGATCCCGAGGAAGCCCACCCCCTCGTATTCCGGCACGCCCACTTCGGCGACGGTCGGAACGTCGGGCAGCATCGGCATGCGGGAGCTCCCGGTTACCGCCAGCGCACGCAGCTTGCCGGCGCGAATATGTTCCAGCGCGCCCGGAATGTCGGAGGCCAGCACATTGACGTCGTTGCGCAGCAACCCGATCAGCGCCGGACCGAAGCCGTGGAACGGCACGTGCGTCATCTTGATCCCGGTTTCCTGCGCGAGCTTCTCGACGGCGAGATGGGGAAACGAGCCGTTCCCGGCGGAGCCGTAGTTCACTTCACCGGGCCGTGCCTTGGCGTGCACGACGAGTTCGGCCAGGGTGTTGACCGGCAGGGAGGGATGCACCACCACCACCGCTGGAACCGTCACCAGCAGGGCGACCGGCGCGAGATCGCGCTCGGCATCGTACGATGTCTTATGACCGAGCGCGGGATTGGTGGAAATGTTGGTGCCGGCCTGCAACAGGGTGTGGCCGTCGGCCGGCGCCTGCGCCACCGCCGCCGTCCCCACGATCGAGGCGGCGCCCGGCTTGTTCTCGACGATGACGGATTGTCGAAGCTGTTGGCTGAGCTTGTCGGCGACGAGCCGGGCGATCGTGTCCGCATTTCCGCCCGGCGGGAACGTCACGATCATGTGAACCTGACGCGCCGGATAGGTTTGGCTCGCGGCGAGATCGACACCGAGCAGCATGGCGCCCGCGAGAAAAAAAACTGCGAACAGAACTCTCGCCATTCGTCCTCCGGTTTGTTGTTGGCATTGCTGCGCGCGGCGCGACCGGATCATGGGGCTGGCCGCTGCAGCTCGACATAGGATTGGCGGCTGTTGACCGTTTCCAGGTCGAAGCCAGCCGCCTTCTTAAAGCTCGCCGCGGTGCTTTCAAGCTCGGTTTGCGAAAGCACCTCGGTGATGTGACCAAATCCGTCGGGCGCGCGCTCTTCGGCGATTTGCAGCACAGTCTCGAGGCCGAGATTGCGATTGCGGATGATCATGTCGTTCATCGCCGCGATGCGCTGATCCTGATAACGCAGCAGCGCCTCGGCTGGATCGGCGTTGGCAAGGAGCGAGGCCGCAAGCACGCGGCCGTCGACGATCGCCTGCGATCCGGCTTGCGCCCCGACCGGCTGCATCGGATGCGCGGCATCGCCGATCAAGGTGACGCGGGAGAAACTCCAGCGTGGAATGGGATCGCGGTCCACGTTCGGCAACTGCAGTACGCGCTCGGTGCGCGCGATGAGGCCCCGGACGTCGAGCCATGGATAGCTCCAGCCCTGGTAGCGATCGACCGCGAGCGACTTGTCGGCGACCGTATCCCACGCCTCGAGCGGCGGCGCACCGCTGGGTATCTTCGTGTAGGCGAGCCAGTTGATCATGACCTTGCCCGCCGGCAACGCCGCAATGGGATAGATGATGGCGCGATGGGTGCGGTGACCGACGACCACCATCGAGCGCCCGGTCAGATACGGATCGCCTTCGACAACGCCGCGATAATGCAGATAGCCGTCGAACACCGCGGCTTCGCCGGGGTAGAAATGCTTGCGCACGGCGGAGTGGATGCCGTCAGCCCCGATCAGCAGATCGCCTTGCGCTTCGCCGGCCGGCCGGCCGGCGGGATCGATGAAGCGGGCGAGCACCTTGTCGCCGCGCTGCTGCAGGCTCGCGAGCTGGTGGCCGGTGACGAGCGCCTGCGCACCCAGCCGCGCATGGATGGCCGCGAGCAGGATGTCCTGCAGCTTGCCACGCGAGATCGAAATCTGCGGCCACTTGTAACCTGCGGCCCTGCCACGCGGCTCGGTCCAGATTAACTGGCCGTGCTTGTTGTAGAAGGCGAGTTCGGCCGTGAGAATACCGGCGCGTGCAAGCTCGTCGGCCAATCCCAGCGCGGCGAGCTCGCGCACCGCATTCGGCTGCAGGTTGATCCCGTAGCCCACGGGTTCGAGCCTGGCCACCGATTCATAGATGCGGCATTCGATGCCGATCTGATGGAGGCTGAGCGCGGCCGAAAGGCCGGCAATGCCGCCACCGACGATGATCACCTGCATGCGATGTCCTGCAACCCACTCAGTTCGGCGCGATACCCGCATCGCGAATGACCGTCCCGTAGCGCGTGTGGTCGGCCGCAATCAAGTCCCGAAGCCTCTCGTTTCCGGCAAAATTGAGATCATAGCCCAGCGCCGACAGCCGTTTCTGCACGTCGGGAAGTTTGGTGATCTCCCCGATCTCGTGGCCGAGGCGGTCCACGATATCGCGCGGCGTCTTGGCCGGAGCCGCGAGCGCGAACCAGACACCGACATCAAAGCCCGGCAGGGCGTTCTCCGCGACGGTCGGCACCTGCGGGAGAATGGCGATGCGCTGCGCGGACGCCGTGGCGAGCGCCTTCACCTTGCCGGCCTCGACGAACGGAATGAGGGCGTTGGGCGTCGCCCAGATCAACGGGATCTGCCCGCCGAGGAGATCATTGAGCGCGGGCGCCGTGCCGCGATAAGGAACATGCGTGATATCGATCTTGGCGGCACTGTTGAGCATCGCGGCGGCAAGATGATGCGGCGAGCCGACGCCCGGTGTTCCGACCGAAAGCTTGCCGGGATTGGCTCTGGCATAGGCGATCAATTCCTTCACGTCCGCGACCGGGAGCGAAGGATGGGCGAACAGCAGTAGCGGCGTGGTGGCGACCTGAGCGACCGGTGCGAAATCCGCGATCACGTCGAATGGCACGCTCCTGTGCAGCCATTTGTGGAGCACGGCGGAAATATCCAGCAGCAGGAGCGTGCGCCCGTCGGGCGCCGCCTTGGCGACGTAATCGACGCCCGTCACTCCGCCCGCTCCGACTCGATTCTCGACCACGACCGGCTGCTTGAGCCGTTCCTGCAGCCGCTCGGCGAGCACGCGGCCGATGGTGTCCATGCCGCCCCCGGCCGCGATCGGCACGACCAGGGTGATCGGGCCCTTTGCGTCGCCCGCGGGGGCCTGCGCGTGAAGCGGAGCGGCGGCGACGGCCGCAATCGCAAAGGCGGCGGCCGCCAGCATTCGAGCCGAGCGCATGTCCTTCCCCTCCTGTGCAGCGACTCTTGTCGTGTGGCCTGTTGATGCCGCGCCGCCTGCGGCGACGGTAACGCGCCGCCGTTTCGAGGGCAAACACCCCGCTCGTTCGCACGCGTCTTGCCTGATTTTTCGCCGCCCCGCAGTCGCTACGGCAGCCCGGCGCCGACGGTGTCGGCCATGACCGCGCCGCGGACGCCGAGCGGCTTTGCCGGCCCGACGGTGGTATCGTGCGCGGTCTGGTGCTCGATCTCGGAGTTGAGCTCGGCGCCGACCAGCACCACGATGGTCGAAAGCCACATCCACATCATCAGGCCGACCACCGCGCCGAGCGCTCCGTAGGTGGCGTTGTAGTTGGCGAAATTGCCGAGATACCAGGAGAACAGCGAAGACACCGCGAGCCAAGCGAGGGCGGCGAAAACGCTGCCGACGCTGAGCCAGCGCCATTTCGCCAGGCGGCGGCTCGGCCCGTAGCGGTAGAGCACGGACAGCCCGAGAATCATCAGCACGAACATCACCGGCCAGCGCAGATAGCCGACAATCGGATGGTCGAGGCTGGTGAGGCCGAATGCGGCGAGAAACAGCGGAAACACCACCACCAGCGAAACCGCCACCCCGACTGCGGCAATGGCGCAGACGGTGAAGAACAGCGACACCACATTGAGCCAGATGAGGCTGCGCTTCTCGTCTTCGTCATAGATGATGTTGAGCGCGTCGAAGATCGCTTTCATGCCCGCATTGGCGCTCCACAAGGCGACGCCCAGACCCAGGAGAAAGCCGAAGGTGAGCTTGCCGTCGCTCTTGGCGGCAATGCGGGAGATTTCTGCGCCCAACAGGTCGAGGGAGCCGGCGGGAACGATGTCGGAGGCGATCGAAAGATGCTTGCTGATCGTCGCCACGTTGGCGAACAGCGCGTAGGACGACACGCCGGCGGCGATGGCCGGAAACAAGGCGACCAGCGAATAGAACGCAACGCCGGCGGCGAGCGCCAGCAGGCGGTCATCCTGGATTTCGCGGTAGGTACGGACAAAGACATCCTTCCAACCGCGCCAGGGAATCTGCGACGGCGTGCGCGCGCTACGCCCGCGGCCGCGCTCGACGGCGCGCAGTTGCTGCAGGGTCAACGGCTCCTGCGCCGGCGTCGCGCGCGGGGGAAGAACCGGAGCCTGCGGCCTGTGGCGGCGATCTTCGTGCCGCTTGAGGCCATAGATGATGCCCGCCGTCACCATGACGGACGCGGCGAACCAGGAAATCAGATTCTCCAACCGATGATTGTGGACGCGGGGACGGTCGATGCGGGGGCTCATGCAGCTGCTACCGGAGGGGACGGCAAAGGGGGGCCGGTCGTCAACGATCGGCGGCGGTATCGGTTTCACGCGGCATCGGCTTCTCCCTGGGCGAACTGGCCTGTTGACGCGGGGGCCGGCCGCCCTTCCCTGCCCCGTGATTATGGTCTAAACAGCGCCCGCGCGCGGGGCCGCAGCCTCTGCGCCGGCTGAAGGACGCGCAACGCCGCGCCCTTTTTTTGTGCCTGGTGCCCTGAACCCGAAGTTCGCGCACATCGCGCGGCAAGCTCAATCGCGAGCGTCGGGTTCAAATGGGGCACTAGGATCATGGAGTTGCTGGTGGTCCTCAGATTGCGAAGTTTGCATCGTAACGTGCCGCGAACGGTGGCGAACTTCGGAATCGGACCACTAGTGCGGTGGATTTGAAGTTCCTATCTTTGTAGCCGCAAGCTCGCATAGGACCTTCAAATCCAAAAACCGCACTAGAATCAACAATTCGTAGGATCCCTTGATTGCGAAAGTCGCATCAGAGGGCGCCGCGAGGTTGCGAATTTCGGAATCGGGCACTAGAGCCAGCCCATCTACCATCGAGCGACATGCCCAAGCGGACCGACATCTCCTCGATCCTCATCATCGGCGCAGGCCCGATCGTCATCGGCCAGGCGTGCGAGTTCGATTATTCGGGCACGCAGGCGTGCAAGGCGCTCAAGGCGGAAGGTTACCGGATCGTCCTGGTCAATTCCAATCCGGCGACGATCATGACCGATCCCGATCTCGCCGACGCCACCTATATCGAGCCGATCACGCCCGAGATCGTCGCCAGGATCATCGAAAAGGAACGGCACGTCGTCCCCGGCGGGTTTGCCCTGCTCCCGACCATGGGCGGCCAGACCGCGCTCAACACCGCGCTGTCGCTCAACAAGATGGGCGTGCTGGAGCGCTTCGACGTCGAGATGATCGGCGCCACCGCGCACGCCATCGACAAGGCCGAGGACCGTGAGCTGTTCCGCGAGGCGATGAACCGCATCGGCCTGGAAACGCCGCGCTCCCGGCAGATCAAGACCCTGATCCAGGCGCTCGAGGCGCTCGAGGATATCGGCCTGCCTGCGATCATCCGCCCATCATTCACGCTCGGCGGCACCGGCGGCGGGATCGCCTACAACAAAGCCGAGTTCATCGACATCGTGGAACGCGGCATCGACGCCTCGCCGACCAACGAGGTGCTGATCGAGCAATCGGTGCTGGGCTGGAAAGAATACGAGATGGAGGTGGTGCGCGACAAACGCGACAATTGCATCATCATCTGCTCGATCGAGAACCTCGATCCGATGGGTGTGCATACCGGCGATTCGATCACGATCGCGCCGGCGCTCACGCTCACGGACAAGGAATACCAGATCATGCGCGACGCCTCGATCGCGGTGCTGCGCGAGATCGGGGTCGAGACCGGCGGCTCGAACGTGCAGTTCGCCGTCAATCCGGCCGACGGACGGCTGGTGATCATCGAGATGAATCCGCGCGTGTCGCGCTCCTCCGCGCTCGCCTCGAAGGCCACCGGCTTTCCGATCGCCAAGGTCGCTGCCAAGCTTGCGGTCGGCTATACGCTCGACGAGATCGCCAACGACATCACCGGCGGCGCGACCCCTGCCTCGTTCGAGCCGACGATCGATTATGTCGTCACCAAGATCCCGCGTTTCGCCTTCGAGAAGTTTCCCGGCGCCGAGACCACGCTGACCACGTCGATGAAATCGGTCGGCGAAGCCATGGCGATCGGTCGCACCTTCCAGGAGAGCCTGCAAAAGGCGCTGCGCTCGCTCGAGAACGGCTTCACCGGTCTCGACGAGATCACGATCGAGGGCCTCGGCCAGGGCGACGACAAGAACGCCGTGCGCGCGGCGCTGGGCACGCCCACGCCCGAGCGCCTGCTCAAGGTGGCACAGGCGATGCGGCTCGGCTTCTCCGACCAGGACATCCATGGCTCCTGCAGGATTGATCCCTGGTTCCTCGCCGAGATCCGCGGCCTGGTCGAGACCGAGGCGCAGATCAAAGCCAAAGGCCTGCCGACGACGGCCGGCGCGTTGCGCCGGCTCAAGGCGATGGGCTTTTCCGACGCGCGGCTGGGCAAGCTTACCGGCATCGCGACGGAAACGGTCACGCAACGACGGCACGCGCTCGGGGTGCGGCCGGCGTTCAAGCGCATCGACAGCTGCGCCGCCGAATTCGCCTCCCCCACCCCTTACATGTACTCGACTTATGCGCAGCCCTTCGCCGGAGCCACCGCCTGCGAAGCCGCGCCCTCGGACAAGAACAAGATCGTGATCCTCGGCGGCGGGCCGAACCGGATCGGACAAGGCATCGAGTTCGACTATTGCTGCTGCCATGCCGCGTTCGCCCTCAAGGAGGCGGGCTACGAGACCATCATGGTCAATTGCAATCCGGAGACGGTGTCGACCGATTACGACACCTCCGACCGGCTCTATTTCGAGCCGCTCACCGCCGAGGACGTGCTCGAGATCATTGAGACCGAACGCTCACGCGGGCACCTGCACGGCGTCATCGTGCAATTTGGCGGACAAACGCCGCTGAAGCTGGCCGAGGCCCTGGAGAAGGCAGAAATTCCGATCCTCGGGACGTCGCCCGACATGATCGACCTGGCCGAGGACCGCGACCGTTTCAAGAAGCTGCTCAACGAGCTCGGACTGCGCCAGCCCACCAGCGGCATCGCCACCAGCCCGACCGAGGCGCGCGCGATCGCCGAGGCAGTCGGCTATCCGATCGTGATCCGGCCCTCCTACGTGCTGGGCGGGCGCGCCATGGAGATCGTGTTCGATGCCGTGCAGCTCGACCGCTACCTCGCGCGGCTCGCCGACGATCTCGACCGCCCGTCCGAGCTCGTGGTCTCGCAGAAACGCCCGCTGCTGATCGACCGCTATCTCTCCGATGCCATCGAGGTCGACGTCGATTGCCTGGCCGACGGCAAGGACGCGACCATTGTCGGAATCATGGAGCATATCGAGGAAGCCGGCATTCATTCCGGCGACAGCGCTTGCGCGCTTCCCCCGCATTCGCTCGGCGCGGAGGCGCTCGCCGAGCTGGAGCGCCAGACGCGCGCGCTCGCGCTTGCGCTCGAGGTCGGCGGCCTCATGAATGTCCAATATGCCATCAAGGACGGCGACATTTACGTCCTCGAGGTCAATCCCCGCGCTTCGCGCACGGTCCCCTTCGTCGCCAAGGTGATCGGCCTCCCGGTCGCCAAGATCGCGGCCCGGATCATGGCCGGCGAGACCCTTGCGAGCTTCGACCTCAAGCCCCGGCAATTCGACCATATCGGGGTCAAGGAGGCGGTTTTTCCGTTCGCGCGTTTCCCCGGGGTCGATACCGTGCTGGGGCCGGAGATGAAATCGACCGGCGAGGTGATGGGCATCGACCGCAACTTCGCCATCGCCTTTGCCAAGAGCCAGATCGGCGGCGGCTCGCGGCTTCCGCGCCAGGGCACCGTGTTCGTGTCGGTGCGGGACGCCGACAAGCCGCGCGTGCTCGAGGCGGTCCGCCTTCTGCTGGCGCTCGGGTTCCAGATCATCGCCACCTCCGGCACCCAGCGCTATCTCGCCGAACAGGGCCTTCCCGCCAGCAAGATCAACAAGGTCCTGGAAGGACGACCCCATATCGTCGACGCCATCAAAAACGGCGAGGTCCAGCTGGTTTTCAATACCACCGAGGGGGCGACGGCCCTTGCCGATAGCCGTTCGCTGCGGCGGGCAGCCCTCTTGCATAAAGTGCCATACTACACCACTCTTTCTGGGGCCGTCGCCGCAGCGCAGGGAATCAAAGCTTATCTCGGGGGCGACCTCGAGGTGCGCACGCTGCAGAGCTATTTCGCCGGCAAGGTCCCATCCGGGGAACCGGGGCCGGCCGCCTGACGGTACGTGTTTGGGACAGGGTTCAAGGTCGCGTGGCCGGATGAAACTTCGGCCCGCGATCGGAATTGTTGTCTCTTGGCTGGAGCCGGAGGTTTGAAGCAGACAGATGGATAAGATCCCGATGACAGCGGCGGGCTATTCGACGCTCGAGAACGAGCTCAAGCACCGCCAGCAAGTCGAGCGGCCGCGCATCATCCAGCAGATTACCGATGCCCGCACGCACGGCGATCTGTCGGAGAACGCCGAATACCATGCCGCCAAGGAGTCACAGTCGCACAACGAGGGGC
>DASSJW010000338.1:0-2811 GCA_035690995.1 Xanthobacteraceae bacterium | reverse complement strand
TCCTGGTGGATCGCCAACAGGCGGCGCGAGGCCTGATCGTCCGAAGCGATCAAGGCGAGGCGAAGACAGAGATCGGCTTGACGGCGCAGATACCCGGAACTCGGCATGCAGAAAAAACCCCGCAGAAAAAACCCCAATGGGCGCAAACGCCCAACCGTCATCTGCGTTCCGCGCAAAACGGACAACAGAGTTTTTTTGCCGATGCGGGGCAGCGGAACCAAAGTTCCATCGCACGGTTGGTGGGGTGCAACGGAGGCGACGATGTCCGGGATAGATCCCTGGGAAAAGGCGGCGGATTGCGAGCGGGCGCTGCAAGCCGCTTCGGACCCGCGGCAAAAAAAGATCCTGAAAAACCTGCGCTACCTCTGGATCGCGCTAGCCAACGAATGCGATGTCATGAGCGCGGACGAATTTGCGCGCGAGAGTGAAGTCATCGGCCGCCTGCACGTCGAGCTCGCGCTTCTCGACCGCCCCTCGCTGCACTAGGCCGTGAACCCATAAACCGCAAAAGACCCAGATTAGTGGATAGCAGCCTGTCCGTTTCTTGCGATCGGAAGGGACAGGCCGCCGTCAGAGGGCGCTATTTCAGCGGCAGAAAAAGTTCCGCGACCGCCTCATGCTCCGGCACCTCCGGGAAGAAGCTCAGCCGCTGGCAATAGATCGGGAAGTCGCGTGCTTCCTCGCCGCTGGCCGGAAGCCAGTCGCGATAAAGGTAGAGCGCGGCGGGCTCCAGATTGTCGGTGTTGCCGACGACGCGCAGCACCGCGCAGCGTCCGCCAGGGATCTCGCCGGCTTTGATCTGCTGGCCGTTTGCCTCGATCGGTTGGTCGGTCCCGACACAAAGGTCCACGCTATAATCGGCAGGCGACGCAGGACGCCGCTCGGAACGCCAGACATTGAAGGTCGGACTTGTCTTGGGGTGCAGGCCAGCGGCCCTGCGCCACGCGATGAACCGCTGGATGGTGGCGCCGAGCGTCGCCGGGTCGCCCCGATGCTCCATGATCGCCACCGGCGTGGGGGGCACATCGCGAATCGTCACGTCGTCAGTGGTAAAAGTCTTCTGCATGAGCTTGCTCCTCGCGTTGTCGAGAGGCCCGAAGGCCGCAAGCCACGGCTCCCAGTTGGGAGACTTCCGGAACGACGAAGGCGATTGCCCGAACCGTTGCCGAAAGGCGCGGGCGAAGGCGTCCGGTGCATCGTAACCGGCATCCATCGCTATGTCCGTGACGCTTTGGGCGTCCATGTAGGCCAGCTGGTGCGAAGCGCGCTTCATACGGGCAAGCTGGACATAGCGATGCACGGATAACCCGAAGGTTGCCGTAAACTGCCGGTGGAAATGAAACTTCGAGAAGGCCGCAACACCGCTCACCGTTTCCAGGTCCAGATCACTGTCAAGATGCCGGTCAATATAGTCCAGCACCCGCCGCATCCGGGCCTGATAGTTTTGAAGCGCCGCCTTCATCGTCCCTCCTCCGTGGCGGCTCCAGTTAGTCGCTGACGGCCATAACGTGCTCGACCAATCTTGCGGTTTGGCATGGATCGACCCGAAATTTCCAACGACCGGCCGACCGCCGCCACGGCGCCAAGCCGAGGACCGCCGCGTTCGTCGCCCGCCGTACAGACAACGCCGACGAGAATATGTAAAATAGGCTTTCCTCAACGGGCGACGGCCTCAGGGGTAACCGGCCGGTGCGGGGCCTGTGACAATGCTTGCGCTCCCGGAAAGGGGGGAGCACCCATGCCGATGACGCGCTTCCTCGACGCCCACAGGTTCGATGCCGAGACCAAGCGGGTGATGGGCATCGCGTTCGAAATGGCGCGGGTGGCGCTCCGGCCTTCCGATCAGGACGATCTCGCCCATGAGATCATCGCCCACGGCATCATCACGCTGGCGAAAGCCGGCGAGCGGGATCCCGAGCTGCTGTGCGAGGGAGCGCTAAAGAGCTTTCGCGCCCAGCGTGGCGGCGGCGACCAGCCCCTGGCGCCGCTGCCGGGAGGCGAATGACGCGCGCGGCTTGACGCGGAGCAGCGCTCCGCACGGGAGACCGGCCATGAAACTGATCCGTGCCACCGCGGCGCTCGCCCTGCTTGCGCCGATCATGATCTGGCCCCGGCCCGCGGCCGCTGAAATTCACCGTCCCTGGTGCGTCGGCTACACCGCAACGATCTCGCAGAGCTGCACGTTCAACTCGTTCGAACAATGCATGGAGACCGCACGCGGCGGCGGCGGCTCCTGCATGCAGAATCCCTGGTTCTTGCAGTATGGCGAGCGCGGCCCGACGTCGGACGCCAGGTCCGGCGGCGCGCGCGGCAAACGGCGCTGATCTGGTTTCGGCGCGAGGCGCTCGACCCGGGCAGGTCCGCCGCGCGCGCGAGCGCGCCGGTCACTCCGCCAGCGAGCGTTCCTGCTTCTTCGAGGATGCCGGGCCGTTGCCGGGCCGCTTCACGTCCTTCGCCGGCGAGCGCGCGCCGCGGGCGGTCGTCTGAATGAGATAATCAACGACGCTGGCGCGATCCTGCACGGGATTATTATCCCGGTTCAGATCTGCGATTTTCTCCCACCACTCCGCAGAATATTTGCCACTCATCCACCCACTCCCCGATTACCCGTGGTAGGCCGACGTCATTAATAATAACCGCGGCGAGATTATGGACGGTGTCCGGTTCCACCCCTGCGCAAGTGTGTCGGAAATCCGACCTTCCGGTGCCAAGGAGCGGCCGACGCTCCCGCTCTGAGACCAATCGCCCGCAAACGGCTCTCCCGCGCGCTGCGCGCCGGACCGAAACATCGAACGCAAGACCGCAGTCCGC
>DASSJW010000337.1:0-4029 GCA_035690995.1 Xanthobacteraceae bacterium | reverse complement strand
ACCATCACCTACATTAACGCGGCGCGCGAACTGCGGCTGGGACAATCGACCGGTGACATATTCTCGCGGCTGCCGGCATTCCCTGCGGTCTTGGCGGCGTTCCATATTACGGACCTGAAGCATACGGTGTTCTGGCTCATTGTCTTTCAGGCCTGTCTCGCGGTCGGATCGTGTTGGTTGTTCTATTTGACGGCCCGGCTCTTGTCGCCACGCGTCGGCGCGTTCGTTGTTTCGCTTATCTTTATCGCTTCGTTGCTTCCGTTCGTGCAGGTGAAGCACATCATGACGGAGCAGACTTTCTTCTTCGAAACTGTGCTCACGGCGTTTGGCATGGTCGCGTACCTGCTGGCGCGTACGATGCGAGGAGCATGGTTCTCGCTTGCCGTCTTGGGAGTGGGCACTACCTTGATGACCCTGACGCGACCACAGGGAGCGTATGTTGTCCCCGTCGTCTTTGGCCTTGTTGGTGTGCTTGCTTGGCGCCGGGCCGCGTTGGCAATTGTTGGGGCTATCATGGTGCTCGGTGCGGTGTGGTCCATTCAGATTTTGGATCATCGCGCTCGCTCGATGTCGCAGATGTCCGCAGGCAGCCTCGACAGTTCGCATATGACCGGCAAGATGTTCTTTTTTACATTCTACCTGGATGGAAGCTCAAGAGCGAACATTCGCATCGCGCCGGGGAATGGGCCAAAGACCGCCGAACTCAAGGCATTGCTTTTGGATGAATACGCGAAGCCACACACGTTGGCGAGGCGAAAAGGCAACCTGGTCGTTCCTCCGCAGGATGTGCCTGCATATGTCGAGCGTATGTTCAGTGAACCTAATTCGGACTTCTTTGACTTGTTGGCCTTTGCTTCCCTGGACGATCGCCTCGGACCAAAAGAAGCGGATCGGCTTTTGCTGCAGGTATGCCTTGAAGCTGCGCTTGCATATCCGGTCCCGACAGCGCGGCTGTTCATCGAAAAAGGACTGGAGATCTACTTCAACCCTTGGATGCTCTCGGTTCCATCGCATCCACCATTTGTTCCTGGATATTTCCAGTCGGCCCTTGCGGACGAGGTCGCTGCTGCCGGCGACTATACCACCCCTACCAGAGCAGATTATGCCATCGATCAAAACATCCGCTGGCTGATGCGGATCGCAACTCTGGTTGCCGTCATTACGCTTCCGTTCGCGCTTCGATATCACACATGGCGCGTGACGATCGCACTGCTCGTTTTTGGATTGTATTTGAACGTTGCGGTCGTGGTCGGAAACAGCCCACTATTCCGGTACGCCATTTACGCCATCCCGGTAAATCTCTTGTGTGGATACGCAGGCGCTGAATCCGACCGTCACCTATCGTGATGCGCCACTCCCGGCCTGGCATGCCTTCATCGACGCCGTTGCGCAACGGCGGCCGGAGGCGCTGTTCGTGATGGTCGGCGGTTTTCAGGAGTGGGAGCACCGTCTGCTTGGGCGCCGCAACGTCTTCGTCCCCCGCGCCTGGGGCTTGCGACTTGCCCACGAACTCGCACTCTTGAAGATCGCCGATCTATTCATGGGAACATCGAGCGGCTTTGCCACCTTTGCGACGTTTACCGACGTCGCCTATGCCATCGTCAATGTCGAGCACAGCTTTGCCGGTCCGGCCGAGGTTCATGTGGACGACCGGCACTTTCCTTTTGCCAAAGCAAACCAGCGCCTCACTTGGCGGCGGGAGACGACGGAGGAACTGCTCTCGCTGTTCGACGAGGTCTATCCCGGCGAGCGGCCGGACGGTGCAACGAGCCTGCAGGCGGAGGCGATCACTGCCAAGGGCGGCCCCGCCGCTCGTTTGACTGGGACTGATCGTGCATGATCCGGCGACTTCTGCTGCCTCCCTATCTGATTGCCGAGCCGTGGTTGCGCCATTCCAATTGGATGGTCCGTCGCGTCGCTCAAGTCGCCGTTGTCGGGATCGCTATCATCTGGCTTGCGCTGCCGGGCTCCAGGAGACCGGAGCCCGGCGCGGGCGAACGATACGATGAGCTTGCTCGGCGGCTGTGGGCGTCACCGCGGCTGATGGAGTTCCTCAACGGGACCGCCCTGACAAAGCCGGTCGTCGGCCCTCTCTGCCGCGCCTTGGTGTTGCGGCTCGCCGTACATGCGAAAATGCGGGAGCGCTCATCGCCGGAGGAACGCAGTTTTCTCTTGCACCTCGGCGGGCCGCTTGATCAGGCCGCCTTGCGGAACCTGCTGATCTGGCAAAATCACATCCTGCCGCCGTACCTGTCGCATGACGAGAGCCGTCAGGTGGATATCGCGCTGGTGCTCACCGCGGGGTCGCAGAGCGAGACCCGACTGTTCGATCTGTTCTCAATCGTGCTCATGCTGGAGCGCGTTCGTAGCTTCGCGGTGTTCTGGGACCAGGAAGTCGCCGCAGACACGACGTCAATTCTCCTGTCCGAGCGCGAGTTGAGCCGCTGGCGTACCGGCGGCGCGGGCGATCTTGCAAACATGCCGCGCGCCATTACCCGTGAGGTCGACCGTCACGGCACTCGGGGCGGCATCAAGCTGCTCTCGCATGGGCGCAAATACGCCAATGATTTTTTGAAGACGGCGTTGCCCGGGCGCTTCATCGTGGCGGTCGCGTTACGGGAAAGCGAGAACGGCGAGGTTGAGCCAGCCGAGCTCGAATTCTGGCTGAGTTTAATCGAGGCGTTGCGGGTGCGGCGGCCGCATGCAGCCTTCGTCATGCTCAATTGCCTTCCGCCCTCGCAATGGCGCGAATGGTCGCCTCATGTCCGGTTCGCACGCCACGCCGGGCTGAGTCTGCAAGACGCGATCTGCCTCGCTCAAATCGCCGACGGGTACCTCGGCGTTCTCGACCTGTTTGGTCTCGCTGCCCATTCCGCCGGCCGCCCCGGGGTCTATGTTCCGCTCGAGGACGGCGACCTGTCGGGCGGAGAGATATCCGCTGACAGCGCGAATGGCCCCCGGATCATGGTCGCAAGCCGGGATCGAGCGGATATCGAAGCAGCGATTGAACGCTTCTCCAAGGCTTTCCCACCGCACTAAGGAGCGATTTCGACGCCGACGCGTTCATCCGCCTCGGTTCAGAACGGTTCTGAACCGGTTCACAATCCGGCGTGGAAGCTCCCTGACGCGCATCATGGCGGAGGATTCCTGCATCCTCCAACGAGCATATGCGGCGAGCAGATCCCAATCGCGCGGCCGCTTGGCCAGTATCTTGAGAATCAAGGGATCATAGACGGTGAGGTTCGAAGGGCAATCCTTCATGAACGCGCGGATGTCGCGCATCTGCGATCGCGCCAGCAGATCCAGCACCGCGTTCAAGACCGCGGTTTGCTGCGGTACGTCCCGCATGGTCTGGGAGTAGCTTTCCGGTCGCGAGCGGATCAGCGCTAGCGGCTCGGCGAGGACGCAGGCGCCGTGGCGCATCGCCAGCGCGGTGCAGGCGAAGGAATCGGCAAACCATCGCAGCTCCGCCGGAAATCCGCCGAACGCGCGGAGGGCGTCGGCACGGATGACTGCAGTGTTGGAAGCAATCGGCAGATAGGCTCGTCTCATTCGTTTTCGCAGTTGCTCAGGCGACAGGTAGGCCGGCAGTTCGCTGAGATCGAAGATGCGGGGAGCTGCCGGATTGGTGGCAAATCGGTCGATCTCCTCGCTATCGCCTTTGAGCACCCCGACCTCGGAAAAGCTCAGTGCGGCCGCCGGATAGCCGGCAAGGATCGTCATATTGCGCTCGAGAAAGGTCGGGAGCAGGCGGTCGTCCGCTCCGGCCCAGACCAGATAGTCACAGCGCACCAATTGCAGGGCCTTGGCGATCGATGCCTCGAGCCCCAGGTTCCGATCGTTGGCATGGGCCTGCAGGTTCGAATGATCGCGCGCGAATCGCTGGAGGACGTCCCAGCTGTCGTCGGTCGAACCGTCGTCGATCACCAGAATCTGGTCTGCAGGTCTCGTCTGACCGCAAATATGGCCAAGCGAGTCCGGCAGGTATCTCGCATGGTTGTAGTTGCAAACAACGATCGCAACCGTGCT
>DASSJW010000336.1:0-8003 GCA_035690995.1 Xanthobacteraceae bacterium | reverse complement strand
CGATCCGGCGGTGCTCCCTGAGGCGCTCGAGCGCGCAATGTCCGTCGTAAAGAATGAAAGGCGGCAAGCGCTCTTGAATGTGATCTGCGGACCCGGCGGAACAGCGTAAACGGCCTGGAGGCAATATGCGTAGCAGTACGTGCTGCCGCCACCGAGCGTACAGCCATGCGGTTCTCGGCACCGGGTATCGTGGGCCGCACGAACGAGCCCTCATTGCGGCTGCGAAGTCGCCCTCCGGCTTCGACGCAGACGAAACCATGAACGGCCTAACGTGTGAGCGCGCTGGGTGCGGGCCCATCGGCTCTCGAGCATGAACCTCCATTCGGTCAACTCGTCACCCATGATGCTTGCAAGTCTTGCGGCCGCGACTGTCAGGTGGTCGTAACTTATCGGCGTAGATTGAATAATGCGCCGCAATCTCGTCAAAGCCGCTGCCACGATCGCAGATCGCTCGGACAGACGCGCAAGATCCGCGTACGCTCTTATTCCGTTGAAGGCCGTTGCCATCGCGGGCAGCACGAAAAAGACAACGATGGCGATGGGCTTCCAGTTGTCAGCGTCGATGTCGGTGAAGACGTAGGCCGAAAGGCCATACAACGCAGCTACCACAATGGCCGCCGC
The DNA here is from genome assembly GCA_035690995.1 of Xanthobacteraceae bacterium. Taxonomy (GTDB): domain Bacteria; phylum Pseudomonadota; class Alphaproteobacteria; order Rhizobiales; family Xanthobacteraceae; genus VAZQ01. Next base: position 7,382 of record DASSJW010000336.1, on the reverse strand, counting down.
GAGGGAAAACCTTGCGGCGGCAGCTAGCCGCCGATCCAGCAGCCCCAATTGCCGGAAGTTGGCGTGGTGATATTTCAGCTGTTCCGGAATCTCGGTGTCGACAAGTCGCTGTGCGAAGCGTGCGACATCGCTTGGCTCAATCGTGCCGTGTGGGGGATCAAGAGCCCTTTCGTACCGCCGAAGATACCACTCGACCCAGGACTCGTGGCCACGTCGGGACGGAACGGCGACTTGGGCCAGGCCAAGCCCGAGCGGATGCAGGAAATGCAAGCATCGCAATCGCTCTGCCATGACGCGATAGTCGAACCATCTCTCCTGCCAGCGCTGTGTCGCTCTCGCCTTCGAGTCGAAGATAACCAGCCCGTTGACCGCCATCTGCACAAGAAGGGAAACGCCGGTAATAGACGGATATACGATGATTACCGCCGCCGAGATAAATGCCGCAACAATCGTAAGAATGGACCCGCTCGCCGTGCTCGAACGGTAAAGTCGGGCATAGTGGTTGGCGAGGTCGTCGATCCGATGGATGTGGCGCAGCAAGTGGTCATATGGCGTCGCGAGATCGTGGACCGGGCCAGCGATTGGAGATGTCGGGTGGACGTCGATCGCACTGGCCTTTGTAATCCTACCGACGCCGAATAGTTTGAGAAGGAATTGGTACTCGAATCGGATGTTTCGGTAATTGTCCTTTTCCTCCAGGAAGTCGATCAGACCTTGGCGGCTGCTTCGTCGGAGGGGCGGCGACAAGATTTGTGATACAAATCGAGACAAATCTGCATCCAGGGGCTTGCGCGGAAGGTCGAACGCGATCGGCCTCTCCAGTTCTTCATCGTCGGGAGCCGCGAGCAGCTTGGGTTGCGTAGGCTCATCGGGCGTAATCAGGATGACGGGAATTCTTCGAGCAATCGCCGATTGCACCATCTCGCCGGTGCCTGCCCGCCCGCTCGCGCGCTGTTCGTCCCAGACCGCGATGAGGACATCGATATTTGCCGCGATAACCTCATTGGCGCGCTCGTAGCTGCGCGCCCCCTCGGCAGGCGCGCCGGGCAATACGAACTGTGCATCTGCACCTTCAAGGACCGAGCGCGCAATTCCCGCCGCAGCCGGTGAAGAGAAATCCCGCTGGTAGGCGTCGAACGGGAAGGGCAACACGCAAACGACCGCGCTGCCCGCAGCTTGCGCCGCCTGCGCGCCCAGGAGGTCGGCCCCCTCGGCCGCCATGGTGACGGCCCGCACAAACGGGTCCGCCTTTGCAAAGAATGCGAATTGACCTTGTGCGGCGGTCCGGACGGCACGAGAGAGGCCTGCGAACAGGGTGTCGAGCGTCACCGCGATGGCAGGCGCATTTTGATATGCGCTGAGATCTCTATGTCCGGTAATTCCAACGGCCAAAACAGCGCGGGGCAGAAAGTCTATCGAACGCTCGGGCTTGCGAGCCTCAATCATGCGCCTTACCCGTGCGTGACGTTCACCCGACGGACACGAGGTGGTCACGTCTCATCTGGCGCTCAGCCCCGCGTGCGCCGAGCTCATAGATTGCAGGGATGTTCTCGGCGGCGTCGATCATCCGATAGCTGGAAATGGTTCGCTCGTCGAGCGTTACACCGAGTTCACGAGCCAGCCACGCCTGCTCAAGCCGGATGTCGTAGCGCAGAAATCGAAACAGCGGCTGGTTTCGCGGAGCGGCAATGCTTGCAACGTCAGCGAGCTCGCTGTTGATGGGCCACACGGTCGGCGTGTCGCCCAGCCACGACATCAATGTGAGGACCAATTGCTCGGACTCGGACACTTGCGCGCTCAGCGCCCGCACCGCCATTCCGATTGATCGGATCCAGGCCAGCTCGTTCAGGCCGACGCGGGGGCGAGAGGAGCCTGTGCCGACCGACACGATGGTCAAATTTTCGGGCCCCAGCGGCCACGACAGCTGGTATTGCGGAAGCGCGGCATAGAGAAAAAGCTGCAGCGAGGGATTGTTGTGAGGCGTAAGCGCGCCGTCGATGAACAGGCCGGGCGGCTCATTCTCGATGATTTGAATCAATTCAGGGTCGAAATAGTGCGGGGCCGCCGCGCTGGCGCGAATAAGATTGGTCAATCGATAATTTCGATTACCCACGAATGCGTGATCGGCAGGCGTGTCCCAATACTTGGATTTCGGATTGTTTGCGATGACCCAGCAGCTGCCGGTATCGAGCCGTTTGGCGACAACGCCCAGGCCGGTACGAAGATGATCCGTGTCAAGCGTCCGGTCCCCAAGTATGGAGTCAAGTTCTGAAATAAGGTTTTGCCGATCGAATTTCGACATGAAGCCGGCGATCCGCCAGAACGAGCGGCGAAATACCCGGGGCCCCAATGTTTGATAAAACTTGCGCACATCGGCCGCTCGAAAGCCGAGCGCCAGAGCACCCGCGATAATGGCGCCGGTCGACGTTCCTCCGATGAAGTCGAACCAGTCGCCAAGAAGAGTAGGGCGGCCTTCGATTTCCTCAATGAGCTTCTCGAGCCGCTCCAGAAAGGCGATCGAGACTGCCCCACGGACACCTCCGCCGTCGAGCGAAAGCATCCGCTTGGGACCGGGTGCGAAAAGATGTCGGTCGCGAGAAGATAGGACAGCGGTCTCCGGTCCGGACATTGACAAAACGGTTGTGACCGCCTCTCGAGCGCCAATTTTATTTTAGTCAGAATCCCGTCTAAGAATCCAGGGCGCATGCAAGGAGTTCAACTGGCGGCCGGAGCAAGTCTTGGCGAATACCGGCGTCTAGGCACTACCCGGTGCTCTTCGCCTATGCAACACCGTCCCCGCGGGCAGGCGCTCGATTTGTCCCGTCTCGGGACTGATGCGGATAAGAAGCGTCGGAGTCCCTCGGTCCAGCGGGCCCGCCCGCCGCGACGAAACCAGCGTCGAGTGAACTCGTGGCGCACGGCCGGCAAGAAACCAGTTCACGACCTGGGCCGTGCCTCCAAGCCCACGTGCGGGTTTCCCGTCCCAAATCGCAAACAATATGTCGGCGTGTTCTGCGACATAGGCTCCGACCCACGCGTATTGCTTTTCGCGCGCATGATTGTCTTCGCGCCATTTGGAGTCGCGAGATCGCGATGGCGCCAGGACGATCGCATCGGCCTTTCCCAGCATGCGTTTGAATTCTTTGATGCTCCGTGGGAAATCCTTGAGATAGCCGTGAGGGTCGCGGAGCGGCAGCGGAATTGGCACGACCAGGCGCGCGCCAAGCAGGGCGACGGCAATACGAGCCACAACGCGGTCCGCGCCTTCGGCCAGCGGCGAGACGACCACGAATTTGCGGGTCGGATATTTCTCGCGCAGGCGAACACATTCGGAGGCGACTCGACGCGCGATCCGGCGAGCCGACCGACCGAGGTTCCGATGACCGGTCACTGACACCACGAGGGCGCGGCCACGCTTTGGTCGATCCATCGTCAGTCCTTCTTGGCGCGAGATATCCGGACAACTACGGAGCTTACGACGGCGTGCCGCGACCCGGTCCCGCTCTTCGGCCCAGCCAATGTCACTCTTGTTCTGGTTTCTCGTGATGGATATGGGTAGTCTTAGCTATCGTCGCTTCAGGTCCGGGATGTGGAACTTTGAACGGCAACTGCATAGGCGGGTCTCGTGGATGTCGGGCGGATGGGTATCCGAACTAAGTTCAATCTAGTACTTTTCGCTGTCGCTGCTTTGGCTTTCGCATTGTTTGCTTTCGTGGCCACGCCGATCTTTCAGGCGGAAAAGAAAGAGGAGATTCTGCAGCAAGCGCGTCTGCTCATGGAGAGCGCCCAAGCCATCCGCGATTATACCTCGGAGGAGATAACGCCGGTTCTCGATCGCCTTCAGGATGAAAAATTCTATCCTCAATCGGTCGCAGCCTACGCCGCCGTTCATTATTTCGAGGCACTTCACAAGAAGAATCCAGAATTCACCTATCGGGAACCGGCTCTCAATCCAACCAATCCGGCGCATCGCGCGTCTGATTGGGAGGCCGACATCATCAACGATTTCCGCAATAACCCGACCAAGACCGAATTGGTGACCGAGCGCGAGACCCACAGCGGCCGCGTCTTGAACCTGTCGCACCCACTGGTCGTCACGCAAACCTGTCTCCGATGCCACGACACCCCCGATGCGGCTCCGAAGACCATGGTCGCCGCCTACGGTCGACAGAACGGCTTCGGCTGGAAGCTCAACGAGGTTGTCGGCGCGCAGATCGTTACGGTGCCTCTCTCGGTGCCCTTGGCCAGAGCCCAGCAAGTGCGCTGGCTGATCGCCGGAGCGCTGGCCGGCGTGTTCCTGCTGGTCATCTTGCTCATCGACGCGCTGCTGGGGCTATTGGTGATTTTTCCGGTGCGGAGAATGTCGCGGATTGCCTCCGAGGTCAGCTTGGGGAATATGGGTAGCGACGAGTATGTGAAACCGGGCTCGGATGAAGTCTCAAGCCTGTCGGTGTCCCTCAATCGGTTGCGGCGTAGCATGAATGAGGTCCTCAGGCTCATGCCGCCGGGCGACCAGCGCTAGTCGTGAACGTACCGGCCGAGCGGACACCGGGCGCTGGAGTATTGCGATGAATGTACGGCCCTTTGACCGTTCAAGAGAGTACGAGCAACCGAAAAAAGCCGGAAGACCCGGACTTCCACGAAAACAGAGGTTGGTCTGACGTCGTATTGGCCCGCGGCAATTGGATGACGGAATATTTCATCAGCTATTCGCGCAGCGACCAGGCTTTCGCGCTGCGCTTTGCCCAAGACCTCAAGAACGCCGGGGTCGATGTCTGGGTCGATCAGTTCGATATCCCGATCGGCCAAAATTGGGACCGGTCAGTCGAGGCGGCTGTCCGCGATTGCAAGGGATTCGTCGTCATCCTGTCGCCGCGATCCGCCGCCTCGGAGCACGTCGCCGACGAAGTGGCCTGCGCGCTCGAGGGCAATAAGCATATCATTCCGATCCTGTACGAGAAGTGCACCATTCCAATGCGCCTGGCGCGTCTGCAGTTCATCGACGCCACATCGGATTATGACGGTGCGCTTGCCCGTTTCCAGCTGATTGTCAGGGGCGCTCCCGATGCTTCCGGATCCGCGGCGACTGCGCCAGCGGTCTCGGCGTCGAGAGGGGCGTCGGTTGGGCCGGCGAAGCCGGCTGTGCGCTGGGATCCCGCTCTCCTCGCCGGGGCCGAGCAGCACTTGGCCAGACATGTGGGTCCGATCGCGCGGCTTCTCGTAAGCAAAGCCGCGGCTGCGGCCACCAATGAAGCCGAGCTATATGAACGCTTGGCTCATGCGGTCCCGGACGCGACCGAGCGGGCTGATTTTCTTAGGAAGCTCGCGGGCGCGTCTGTTGGCACTGAACCTGCCGGGACCCCTCGCAGCGCCTCGGCCGACGAGTTCTCAAGCGCGATTTCTGAAGACCTGCTGAACCGAGCGGGAGAGGTGTTGATCGCCCATCTCGGTCCGATTGCTAGATATGTCGTGATGAACGAGAGCCGGGAGGCGAGAAACCCCGAGGATCTCTTTCAACGTCTTCTTGTGCGCATTCCGAACGAGAAAGAAAAAGCGGAACTGCTGCGGAAGCTGCGATCCCTTGATGCCTAGATTCCGCTCGCCGCGTCCGCGAGGCATCGTTAACCGAGCAGCTCGATTGCACTGGCTCCGACGGGTTGCTGGCTTCAGGCGTTTTGCAGTCGATAGAGCTCGCCGTATTTGGCGCGAAGGTAGGACAGGTACGGACCGATATTCAGCTCGCTGCCGGTCGCCCGCTCGACGAGCTCGTTTGGCGTGAATTTACGTCCGTGTTGGTAGACCTCGGCGCGCAGCCATTGATGAAGCGTGTCGAACCTTCCCGCTGCGATCTCGCGCGGGATTTCGGGCTGAGCTTTTACGGCCGCTTCATAGAACTGTGCGCTTAGAATGTTGCCGATCGTATAGCCCTGAAAGCCACCGCCGATGGGGCCCGCATACCAATGCACGTCCTGCAAGCAGCCATCACGGTCATCCGGCGGCGCAAGGCCGAGGTCGGCCTGCATCCTGGCGCGCCAGGCGTCCGGCAGCTCTTTGGCGCGCAGGCGGCCCTCGAGCAAGTCCAGCTCGAGGTCGAAGCGCATCATGATGTGAAGATTGTACGTCACCTCGTCGGCATCCGTGCGGATCAAAGATCGTTCAACGCTGTTGATGGCGCGGTAGAACGTCTCGGGCGACACTCCACGGAGCTGATCCGGAAAAACGCGTTGTAACTGCGGATAAAAGTGCTGCCAGAAGGCGCGGCCGCGACCGACTATGTTTTCCCAAAGCCGGGATTGGCTCTCGTGCACGCCGGCGGACGCGCCCGATCGGAGTGGAGTGCCTTCCAGTCTTGAGTTGATCCCTTGTTCGTAGAGCGCATGACCTGCTTCGTGCAAGATCGAGAACAATGATTGGCCGATGTCGTGTTCGTCGACGCGGGTCGTAATTCGCACGTCATCCGCCGACAGGGTCGTGCAGAATGGATGATGGGTCTTGTCGAGCCGACCCCGGTCGAGGTCATATCCAATGCGCTTGGCCACGAAGAGGCCGAAGTCGAGCTGCGCGGCTTCGTCGAACGTGCCGCGCAGACAGTCGTCGTTCGTGGACGATTGATCCGCGATGGCGCGCACGATAGGCACTAGTCCTTCCCTCAGCGCCGCAAATAGGCTGCGCACCAACGCCGTCGTCATGCCTTGATCGGCGCCATCGATCGAAGGGTCGGCAATGTGGGTGTAGGGCGCGAAAAACCCGGCATATTCGCGTCCCAGATCGACGGCCGTTTCGAGGAAGGGGCGCATGGTGGGGAAGTCGTTCGCCGGCCTGGCCCGCGTCCAGGCATCGTAGGAAGCGGAGCCGAACGCGCTGGCGCGCGCGACATATTCGGCGGGGACTTTGATCGCCCTTTCGAAGTCGCGCCTCGCCACGCGTATCAGGCTCGCGTCATCGGAGTCTCGGGGTAGGCTGCTGGCATGGCGTTCGAGCTCGTCGAGCAGTTTGCCGAGGCCCGGATCGACTGACTTTTCGTGCACGAGTTTGCTGAGAGTCGCGCCTTGGCGAGACCGTGCGCCGGCACCGCCTTTCGGCATGTAGGTGGCGTGATCCCACCCGAGCAACGCGGTTGCAGCGTTGAGGTCGCTCATTTCGTGCAGGCGGTGTTTGAGTTCCGCCAACTTCGTCTCTGCCAACTGTCGGTTGCGCAAGCTCCTCCTGTCTTCAGCCGGGCTTTTCATCGCGCTGGCGCCGACTTTGCCCTTGCCAGATTTGCTGGTTGTTGCCAATTCCGGGGTCTCCTGGATGTGATCATCTTGTGCTGTCCGCTCAATCGATCAACGGACAGTGCTGGCGGGAAATGTCTCGTCATGCGAGCATGGTCCGGAGCTGCG
>DASSJW010000335.1:0-2263 GCA_035690995.1 Xanthobacteraceae bacterium | reverse complement strand
GGCGCCGATGCCTTGGACTTGATCTTCCCCCGAAGTGCCTTTGATCCGGCGTGGTGCGGGCGGAGGGACTCGAACCCCCACGACTTTCGCCACGGGAACCTAAATCCCGCGCGTCTACCAGTTCCGCCACGCCCGCAAAAGGGCAGCTTCGGCGCTCAACCGGTGCCGAGTTTAGCCGATATCGGCGCGTGGATTGCGCAAATCGGCTAGAGCCGACGTGCGTCGCGGCCGAGCGGCGCGGCTTATATCACGGCCAAAACACGCGGCACACGACAAAAATAGGTACCGGAAACAGGGCCCCGGACCCGGCATGAGGTCGCATGCCGGCCTTGCATCGCCGTGATATATCTGGCCGCCGGGCTGGCCTCCAGCGCCATCCCCTGCCGTGCCACCGTACCGCAGAGATACGAGACCCCCACATGACGAGACCGAGGACATTGCGCTGGTGGCTGGCCGCAGCCATCGCGTTGGCCGGCTTTCCCGCCACTTGGACCTCCGCCTGGGCGCAGGCCTCCGCGCCGGGTTGGCCGGCGAAGCCGATCCGGCTGATCGTCCCCCTGACCCCCGGCAGCGCAACCGACGTCATGGCGCGCGTGGTGATGGACCAGGTGTCGGCGCAGCTCGGACAGCCCGTCATCGTGGAAAATCGTCCCGGCGCCGGCAACACCATCGGCATGGCCGCGGTCGCGAAGGCGGACCCTGACGGCTACACCGTTCTCGCCAACTCCTCGACCCACACCGTCACGCCGGCGACCCGCTCGAATCTCGGTTTCGAGATGACCGATCTCGCCCCGATCGTCCCCCTCGGCAACATGCCTGTGGTCATGGTGTTCAATCCATCCAAGGGCTACAAAAAGCTCAGCGACTTCGTCGCCGTGGCGAAGGCCAAGCCCGGCTCGGTCAACTACGCGTCGGCCGGCGCCGGAAATTCATCGCATCTCAACGGCGAGCGGTTTCGCCTCGCTGCCGGCTTCGAAGCGGTGCATCTGCCGTTCAAGGGTGCGCCGGAAGCGCTCACCGAGGTCATCGCCGGTCGCGCCGATTTCTACTTCGCCCCGCTGGTGAACGCGCTGCCGCTGCTCAAGGACGGCCAGTTGCAGGCGCTGGCCGTGAGCGGCTCGTCGCGCGCCTCGACCCTGCCCGACGTGCCCACCACGGTCGAAGCGGGATATCCGAACTCGGAATACAATTTCTGGGCGGGCGTGTTCCTGCCGGCGAAAACGCCCGCCGACATCCGCGCCAGGCTCTACACGGAAACCGCCAAGGCCCTGCAACATCCGGCGATCCGCGAGAAGCTCGGCGGCCTCGGCGCCGATCCGATGCCGCTCACCTCGGCGCAATTCGATGCGCTGGTGAAGCGCGAGATCGAGACCAACACGCAGCTGGTCAAGGCCGCCGGCATCAAGGTGAACTGAGCCGAACCGAACCGCGCACCGATGAGATCGCGCGCGCAGCCGGTGTCGCGCCGCTGGTTCATCGGCGCCGGCGCGGCGATCGCCTGCGCCGGCCCGGCGCCCTGCGCGCAGGCGCAGGCCTCCGACGGCTTCCGCCTGCTGCATGCCCGCGTCCTCGGCTCGGGGCCGACATCAGGATCATCGGGCCTGGGCTATGACGGCGTCGTGCCGGGGCCGACATTGCGCGTCCGGCGCGGCGAAGAGTTGCGCGTGCGCCTGGTCAACGAGCTGCCGGCAGCGACCAGCGTGCACTGGCACGGCATCAGGCTGCCCAATGCCATGGATGGCGTGCCCCCGCTGACCCAACCGGCCGTCGCCCCCGGCGCGAGCTTCGACTACCGCTTCCGGCCGCCCGATGCCGGCACATTCTGGTACCACGCCTACGCCGCCGGCCAGTCCGATCGCGGCCTCGCCGGTCCACTGATCGTCGAAGAGGCGCAGCCGGTTGACGTCGATCGCGACATCGCGCTGGTGCTCACGAGCGCGGCCGATGCTCCGCCGGTGCTGGTGAATGGCTCTGTGCGTCCCGACCTCGCGGTGCAAGGCGGCGAGCGCGTGCGGCTGCGGATCATCAACGCCACCCATACGCGCGGCCTCTTTCTCACATTCGCGGCCCACGCGGTGCGCGTGATGGCGATCGATGGCCAGCCGGCGGAGCCGTTTCTCGCGCGCGACAGCCGCATCGTGCTCGGGCCCGGCAACCGGATCGATCTCTTCGTCGATATGGCTGAGGCCGGCGCAGCGACGCCGGTCCTTGCCAGCCTGCTGACCGGTGCGAAAGCGGAGCAACCGATCGCGCGGCTGGTCTC
>DASSJW010000334.1:0-2972 GCA_035690995.1 Xanthobacteraceae bacterium | reverse complement strand
AACACGTGGCGCGACAGCGCGTTCATCGACTTGGGGCCCTCTCGTCTCAGGACAGCTTCATCTTCAGAAGCCGCTCGGCATTGCCTACGAAAATCTTGCGTCGATCGCTGTCCGCGATGTCGAGCCGCTTGATCGTATCGATGGTAGGCGCGATCGGACCGAGCGGCGTGTCGGTCGCGAACACGACGTGGTCGCTGCCGAAGAACTCAAGCCCGCAGCGCACCGCCTGGATGCCGCCGCCGAACAACGCGGTGTCACCGTAGAAGTCGTGCAGGTAGTCGAGATGCGGCCGCTTGAGCGACGGCAGGATGTTAGAATAATCCTCGTCGCTGGTGCGGCTGCCCAGGACCTGCAGACCGGGCCCGATCCGCCCATCGTAATACGGGATCATCCCGCCCAGGTGGTGGGTGATGATCTTAAGACCCGGATAGCGGTCCAGTAGTCCAGCGAACACCATCCGCACCATCGCCACCGACGTGTCGTAGGGCCAGCCGAAGCACCACCACATCTCAAACCGGGACTTCGGCTCCGCCGGGTAATCCGTCATGCTGGCAGTGCGCGCCGGATGCAGCCAGATCGGCAGATCGAGCTCCGCCATGGTGGCAAAGATCGGCTCGAAGTCCGGATCATCGAGCGGCCGGCCCGCCACGCTGGTGAAGATCTGCACACCGCCGGCGCCGAGCTCCGTCACCGCGCGCCGGGCCTCCTTGACCGAGCCGTCGACGTCCGTCATCGACAACGCGGCAACAAAAGTCGGGAAGCGCTGCGGATGGCGCGCGCACAGCTCGGCCATGGCATCATTGCCGATCCGCGCCAGCGCGAGGCCAACGTCGCCGGCCGCGAGGTCCTCGATGGGCGGGTTCGGCAGGGAGACGATTTCGCGGTAATCGCCGAACTGGTCCATCTCGCGAAAACGCTCATCGAGATCGAACAGTTTTTTGACCCCCCGCAGCCGCGCCGCGATATTGCCCAACCGCGGCGCAATGCGGCTCATCTCCTCGGAGAACTTCTCCGGCATGATATGGCAGTAGATGTCGACGATCGTATCATTGGCCATCGGTTTAGCCTTTATCTCTCATTAGTCGTCGTGCCGAGCGGAAGCGGGCAGCCAGTAAACACAAATGCAGCCGTCGGACATGCCGGTGCGCCAGGCCCCGGCAATGACCGGGACGCCGGGCTGCGCGGGGCATGACCACCGAGCGGTCTTCGCTCGTTCCATCAGGATCAGAACTTGGTGCGATCGGGACCCTTCAGGCCGAGCGTTTCACGGGCTTCCTTCGCTGTCGCGACTTGATAGCCGAGTTCCTCGATGAGCCGCCTCACCTTCGCAACCTGCTCGGCATTGCTCGTGGCGAGTTTACCGCGGCCGATGAACAGGCTGTCTTCGAGGCCGACCCGCACATTGCCGCCCATCATCACCGCCTGGGTGGCGAACGGCATCTGGAAACGGCCGGCGCCCAACACCGACCATTGATAGTCGTCGCCGAACAGCTTGTCGGCGGTGCGTTTCATGAACATCAGGTTTTCCATGTCGGCTCCGATGCCGCCCAGGATGCCGAAGATGAGCTGCAGGAAGATCGGCGGTTTGAACCAACCTTTGTCGACGCCATGGGCGAGATTATAAAGATGGCCGACGTCGTAACATTCGTGCTCGAACTTGGTGCCGTGCCCCTCGCCCATCAGTTTCGAGATCTTCTCGATGTCAGCGAAGGTATTACGAAAGATGGTCTCGTTGGTGCCGAGCAGATAAGGCTTCTCCCAATCGTGCTTCCACGACTTGTAGCGCGCAACCATGGGATAGAGACCGAAATTCATCGAGCCCATATTGAGCGAGCACATCTCCGGCGAAAGCTTCATGACGCCGGCGAGCCGCTCTTCGACCGGCATGGTGGGCGATCCGCCGGTGGTGATGTTGATCACGGAGTCGGTCGCTTGCTTGATGCGGGGAAGAAATTGCATGAACATCGCCGGGTCGCCGGTCGGGCGGCCGTCCTGAGGATTGCGCGCATGCAGATGGAGGATGGCGGCACCCGCCTCCGCGGCAGCGATGGCCTGTTCGGCAATCTGGTCGGGCGTGATCGGCAGGGCGTCCGACATGGTGGGAGTGTGGATTGCGCCGGTGATGGCGCAGGTGATGATGACCTTGTCGGATTTCGCAGCCATTGGGGTCTCCCGTTCGTTCTATCCGCGAAAGTTTGCTCTCAGGATCAGGTTGTGCGGGCATCTGCGGCAAGGCGCAAGCGCCGCTCCAGCGGCAACAATTGCCAGCCGAAGCGCTCCACCAGCAAGCCCCAGATCCCTTTGGGCGCAAACAGCATCACCGCGATGGCGACGGCGCCGAGCATCAGGAGGTAGAGGCTGCCGAGATCGGCTAGCGTCTGCCGCAGCAGGAAGAACACGATCGTTCCGAGGATCGGCCCCTCCACCCGTCCGATGCCGCCGATCACGGTGATGAAGATGACGAACGCCGTCCAGTCGTTGACGCTGAAGGCGGTATCCGGGGAAATCCGCAGCTTCTGCAGGAAGATCAGGGCGCCGACCATCGCCGTGCCGAACGCGGTCAGGATATAGACGACGAGCTTGGTGCGGGTGACATCGACCCCATTCGATCGCGCCGCCAGTTCATTGTCACGAATGGCGGTGAGCGCAAGACCATAGCGAGAACGCAGCAGCAGCACGATCGCGGCGAGCACCAGGACCACGAGGGCCAGCGCGACCCAATAGATCAGGAACTCCCGCATCTGCCGGCTCGAGGCCATCGACGTCACCATCACGGCCGGCAGGCTGATGCCGGAGCCGCCGCCGAGAGCGGATATCTGCGATGAAATGAGTCGGAAGACTTCGGCGATAACCCAGGTGCCGATGGCGAAGTAGTGGCCGCGTAGCCGAAACATGAGACCCGCCACCGGCAGCGCGACGAGCGCCGCGATCACGCCCGCGACCGGCACGGCGACGAGCGGATGCATCCCGAA
>DASSJW010000333.1:0-2146 GCA_035690995.1 Xanthobacteraceae bacterium | reverse complement strand
GCCGGCGATGAGGTCCATCGTCCGCTCCATCGCGAATGTGGCCTCCGGCCGTCCGGCGCCGCGATACGGAGCGTTCGGCACCTTGCTGGTCGCGGCGATGCGCGCGTGGACGGCAAAATTGTCGAACTTGTACGGCCCGGGCAGATGCACCGCGGTGTTGTAGGCGATGCCGGCGCCGATCGGATTCCAGGCGCCGCAGTCGGCAATGAAGCTGTCGCGGAATGCGAGCAGCCGGCCGTCGTCGTCGAAAGCCGCCTCGACATCGTGGATCTGGTCGCGCGAATGGCAGGCCGACATGAAATGCTCGTGCCGGTCCTCGATCCACCGCACCGGCCGTTTCATCAGCCGCGCGAGAAATGGAATGAGCAGTTCCTCGGGATAGACGTGGCCCTTCACGCCAAAACCGCCGCCGACGTCGAGCGCGACGCAGCGGATGCGCGCCTCGGGCATGTTCAGCACGGTGGAAGCCTCGCGCCGCAGCCAGTGCACCACCTGGCAGGACGACCAGACGGTAATCGAATCGGCGCGTTCGTCGTAAGCCGCGATGACGCCCCGACACTCCATGGGGATGGCCCCATAGCGGTGGTGGTGGAAGCGCCGCTTGAGCCGATGCGGGGCGCGCGCCAGCGCGCCGTCGACGTCGCCTTTGGCGATACGGAATTCTCCGATCAGGTTGGTCTGGTATTTGTCATGCAGCACCGGGGAGCCGGGCAGCAGCGCGGCTTCCGGATCCACGACGGCCGGCAGCGGATCGAGATCGACGCTCGCCAGCTCGGCGGCGTCTTCCGCCAGATAGCGGCTTTCGGCCAGGATGACCGCGAGCGCCTCGCCGACATGGCGCACCTTGTCATAAGCGAGCAGCGGCTGCTGCGGATTGAGGAAGGCGTGCTGGACCTGGGTGGTCCATTTCCGCGGCAGCGACAATTGGGTGTCGGGGACCGGAGGGAGAAGCTGGGCGAGCTCGGCGCCGTTGAGCACGTAGGCCACTCCCGGCGCCGTGGCCGCGCGCGACAGGTCGACCGAGCGAATGCGCGCGTGCGCCACCTGGCTGCGCACGAACACGGCATGCAGCGTGTCGGGAAGCTTCAGATCGGCCACGAACTGGCCGCGGCCCATCAGCAGCCGGCGGTCCTCGCGCCGCGGCACCGAGCGTCCGACATATTCATTGCCCTGCGCCATCCGCAACTCCGCTCCTACGCCTGCTCGCGCCGCATCGCCTCGGCAGCCGCCATCACCGCCTTGACGATGTTCTGGTAGCCGGTGCAGCGGCACAGCACGGCGGACAGCGCCTCGCGCACCTCGGATACGGTGGGCGACGGATTGACGCGCAGGAAGTCGAGCGCGGTGATCAGCATGCCCGGCGTGCAGAAGCCGCATTGCAGCCCGTGATGCTCATGGAAGGCCGCCTGCAGCGGATGCAGCGCGCTGCCTTCGGCGATACCCTCGATGGTGACGATGTCGGCGCCGTCGGCCTGCACCGCGAACATGATGCACGAGCGCGCGGCCTCGCCGTTGTAGAGGATGGTGCAGGCGCCGCAGGCGCCGTGCTCGCATCCGACATGGGTGCCGGTCAGGGAAAGATTATCGCGCAGGAAATCGGCCAGAAGAGTGCGCGGCTCGCAGCGCCCTTCGCAGGCCTTGCCGTTGACGGTCAGGCGGACATCCAGCGTACGCGTCATGTTCGTGTCCGCCTCATGCTGCCGCCGCGCGGCGCACCGCGCGTTCGGTCAGGACCTGCGTCAACTGCCGCCGATACGCCGCCGAAGCCTGCCGGTCGGACAGCGGCTCGACCATCGCGGCGGCCGCTTCGGCAGCCCGCGCGATGGCGCTTTCGCCGAGCCCGTGCTGCTCGAGCACCTGCTCGGCCGCGCGCAACCGCTCGGAACGGGAGGATATGCCGGCCGTGGCGATGCGCGCCCTGGCGCAGCCTTCTCCGTCGCGCAGGATCACCACGGTCACCGCGGCGATGGCAAAATCGCCGTGGCGGCGGGCGAACTCCTCGACGGCGAAGCCGGCGCCGGCCGGCATCGGCGGCAGGCGCACCTCGACGAGAATCTCGTCGGGCGCGATGCTCGTGGTCATGGCATCCTTGAAAAGCTCGGATGCGGCGATGCTGCGCTGGCCCTTCGGCCCGCGCACGACCACG
>DASSJW010000332.1:0-8072 GCA_035690995.1 Xanthobacteraceae bacterium | reverse complement strand
CACGACGTTCTCGAATACGGTCTTGTGCGGCCATACCGCATAGTTCTGAAACACCATGCCCATGCCGCGCGCTTCGGGCGACACCACCGCGCCGGGCGACGACAGCACGCGGCCGTCGACCTCGATCGTACCCTTGTCCGGCACGATGTAGCCGGCGATCAGCCGCAGCGTGGTGGTCTTGCCGCAACCGGACGGCCCCAGCAACGTCACGAACGAATTGTCCTTGATCTCGAGATCGAGATCGGTGACCGCCGCGAAGCTCGCGTCGCGCGCGCCGAAGCTCTTCGACAATCCGCGGATCGCAATGCCGGCCATGGCTCAGGCACTCACCGGCGCAGCATCGCCGCGCGATACGAGACGGCCGCCCCCGACCCAATTCGCCAGCCAGATGGCGACGCCGATGATCACCATGTTGATCATGGCGAGCGCGGCGACCGGCTCGATATAGCCGGTTTCGTACAGATTGTAGACCGCGACCGCCAGGGTGATGGAGCTGGACGAGAACAGCAGGATGGACGCCGAAAGCTCCTGGATGACAGGCACGAATACCAGCAGCCAGCCAGCGAACAGGCCCGGCCGGATCAGCGGCAGCGTGATCTCGCGCATGGTGGTCATCCAGGAGGCGCCGAGGATCTGGGCGCTTTCCTCCAGCGAGGGATCGATCTGCCGCAGCGAGGAGTTGGCGGCGCGCACGCCGAGCGGAATGTAACGGCCGACATAGGCGAGCAGCAGGATCGCGAGCGTGCCGTAGAGCGCAATCGGCATGGCGAGCCAGAACTGGATGAGCGCGACCGCGACCACGATGCCGGGAAGCCCGAGCGGGATCAGGGCGGCATAGTCGAGGAAACGGCGGCCCGGGATGCGCGTGCGCAGGTCGATCCAGCCGATCACGGCGCCGAGGATGACGGCAATGGTAGCGGCGGCGGTCGCCAGCATCAGGCTGTTGAGGATCGCGCGTTGCGTCACGTTGTAGTCGAACAGAATGAATTTGTAGTTCGCCAGCGTCAGCCCCTTCCAGAAGTCGAGTCCCCAGGACTTCGAGAACGACACCGCGATCAGCGTCGCATAGGGCGCGCCGATCGAGACGATGAAGATGACGATGACGACACCCAGCATCACCCAGCGCAGGGCGCCGAGCTGCATCAATTGCGGCCGCGAGCCCTTGCCGGCGAGCGTCACGTAGGAGCGCCGCGCCAGGAACGCGCGCTGCAGGTAAAGGGCGACCACGGTGATGAGCACGAGCACCAGCGACAGCGCGGACGCCAATCCGTATTCCGGCGGATAATCGAACAGGGCATAGATGCGGGTCGGCAGCGTGAAGATGCGGGCGGGCAGCCCGATGATCGCCTGCGAGCCGAACAGGGCGAGCGCATTCACGAACGCGAGCAGCGTGCCGGAGAGGATCGCGGGCGCGACCAGCGGAGCGGTGATCGAGAGCGCGGTGCGCAACTTGCTGGCGCCGAGAATCTGCGCCGCCTCCTCGTAGGAGGCATCGACCGAGAGGAGCGCGCTCGAGGCCAGAAGATAGACGAACGGGAACGTGTGCATGACCGTCACGAGCACCAGCCCCGGCATGGAGAAGATGTTGAAGGTGAGCCAGGGCAGGCCGGCGGTGTCGCGCATCAACACGTTGATCAGCCCAGCATTGGGGCTGAACAGATAGGTCAGCGCGATGGCGGTGAGAAACGGCGGCGACAGATAGGAGAGCGTGGCAGTCAACTGGATGAGCGGCTTGCCCGGCACGTCGGTACGGCTCACCGCCCATGCCAACACCAGGCCGAGCACCAGGCTGAACAGGCTCGTCCAGGCGCCGAGGATCAGCGAATTCTTGAGCGCGGTGAGATAGAGGCGTCCGGACAGGACCTCGCTGAAATGATCGAGGCTGAGTCCGTCCTCGCCCTTGACGCTGCCGAACAACAGCGACAGCAACGGCAACACCACGAGCACGATGAGCGCGACGACGGCGCCCCCCATCACCACGTGCTCGAGCTTGAGCCGGGCGCGCAGCGGTGGCCGCGCGAGGCCGGGATGCAGGGTGGCACTGACAACGTCAGTCGTCATTCGGATCGTTTCCGCCCCACACGGCCGCGGACATTGCCGCGGCGGTTGTTTTGCTAACACCGTGACGCCGGGAAAACATCCCACGCCACGGCCTTATTCTCCATGCGACCTTAGGTCGGATCGGGCGCGCAGACGGCTTTCGCCTTGCGCGCCTTGCCGTGACGCGGCGGCCGGACCACCTACTGGGCCGACGCTTTCCTCGCGGTCACCGGGGCTGCTTCGATCAGCTTGTCGAAATCGTCGTTGCCGATGACCTGCGACCACATGGGATAGACGAAGTTGACCATCTGATCGGACATCCCGTCGAAGAAGCCGACCATGCCCTCGCGCAAGGCATAGACATGGAAGCCCAGGTCGTACGCCGACAAGACCGTTGCGTAGACGCATACGTCGCTGGTGAAACCCGCCACCGCGACGTTCTTGATGCCCTTGGACCGAAGGATCTCGTTCAACCCGGTTCCGCCGAAACCGCTGGCTTGGATGCGCGGCGGCAAAACCAAATCGCGATCTCCGGAAGCGGCCTTCAGCGGCTCATAATATGCGGCTTCCTTGGACCCGATCTTCCAGGCGCCGCGGCCGATCTGCCCGCGGTGAAAGCCGCCGGGATTCGTAGGATCGAGCTCTCGATAGTCCGAAGTGTAGCCCTCGGTGATATGGACGATCAGAACGCCTTTGGCCCGGGCCTTGCCGACCAGTTCTACCGTGCGCTCCAGCATCCTGGTCTTGGCGAAATGCTCGGCAAATTTTTGGTACCAAGCTCCGTCCGGCGAGACGAAATTGGCCTGAAAGTCGACCAGAAGAATGGCGGTCTCTTCCGCCTTGATGCTCTTCGGCGCCGGCATCACCGGCTCGGCCTGCGCCTGCGCAAACACAGTCAGCATCGCGACGACGGACACCGCGATCTGAAGCCGATAGCCCCTGATGAATTTTTTCATTTTAGTCCTCCCTACCCGAAGTCTGTCGCCCTGCAGTCCTGTCGGCTGAAGTCCCGCGCGCGGGGTTGGCCGTGGCCGGCGAGGGAATTTTCGGTAGCTCAAGTGGCCGCGGAAGGCGTCTAGGCGCGACAGCGGCTCCTTTTCAGGAGTATCCCATCAGGTATCGATGCGGCAAGGCGAGGCGGGCGTTTACCGCTCTTGAGGTGAATGGCCTGCGCAAGTTTCGCCACGCTACGGCGCTCAAGCCGCGAGGCGAGAAAGCAGGCAATACGAGGATTTTGGCGCTGCCGCGGTTGGAAGGCGTATGCGCTGAACGCGTGCGACGCCCAGGCGAGCTACCGTGCCGAACCGGCATCGACCACCGATTTCGCCACCGGTGTCCATTTGGCGATTTCGCTTGCGACGAAATTGGTGAATTCGTCGGCCGACATTTTTTCCGTCTCGATGCCTTCGGCCTCGAGGCGCTGGCGGATCGGGGCGGCGCCGAGCGCATTGACGATTTCGGCGTTGAGCCGGGCGACGATCTCCTTCGGTATGCCGGCGGGGCCGGAGAAACCGAACCAGGTGGTGGCGGCGAGGTCCGGATAGCCGAGCGCCGTCATGGTTGGCACGGCGGGAAATTCCGGCATCGGCCGCGCCGACGACACCGCAAGCGGCACCACCGTTCCGGCGCGGATCTGGGCAAGCGCCGAACTCCAGGTCACCGAGCCCATCTTGACGTGGCCGGCGACGAGATCGGTCATCGCTTGCCCCGCGCCCTTGTAGGTGACGTGGGTGAATTTCAGATTTTCCTTGCGCGCCAGGAGCTCCGGCACCAGGTGTCCGATCGTTCCCGGACCCGGCGAAATGTAGTTCACGGCACCGGTCTTTGCCGCGGTCAGCAGGTCCTTGAACGTCTTCACCCCGAGCGAGGGGTGCACGACGATCACGTTGGGCGGCCCCCCGAGGTAAGCGATGTGGGTGAATTGGCGCAACGGATCATAAGCGGGATTGGGGCTGGTCGCCGGCGAGGTCACATGCGTACCGATGCTCGATATCAGGAAGGTGCTGCCATCCGGCTCCGCGCTTGCCACCGCTGCCGACCCGATCAGACCACCGGCACCGCCTCGGTTCTCGACGAAGAAATTCTGGCCGAACTTGTCGGTGAGCTGCTCGGCCAGCAGACGGCCGAGCGTGTCCGAGGTGCCACCCGGCGCGAATGGCGAGACGATGCGCACGGGCTTGGCCGGCCAGTCGGCAGCGCCGGCGGCAGCGATCGTGCCGGCTGCGATCGCTGCAACGGCAACAGTCAGTGCACCCAGCCCACGCCTCATCACCAGCTCCGTTACCATTGCCCGTCCCGCGCCCGACCGCAGCCGATGCCGGACCATAGCGTCGGCGAACGATCGCGTCTTCCCGCAAATCAGCGCGGCGCATGCGCCGGGAGTGCGTTGCGCGCGGCTGCAATCGGTCATCAGACGGCATGAGCCAAGCGCACGATGCGCGGTTCCATTACCGGTTCTTGATCATGGTTCCCTGCGCCTCCAGCTTCCCGGCGATCTCAGCGAGCGCGCCGGCGAAGGGATGGAATCCAAAACGTACCAGATGCCGTCCGCGCGGACAGACCACGGCGCGAAAGATGACGTCGGCCTTGAGAATTTCGACCTCGGCTCCATCGATGTCGGCCCGCCACCAGGGATGCCAAACATCATTGAGCAGAAGAATCCCGCCCGCCGGTGCTTCGACTTCAACCACCACCTCGGTATTGGCGTAGCGCACCAGCCGCGCGCGGCCGCCCCCGCCGACGGCGGTCCCGGCCGGGAACCCGATCGGCACCTTTTTCAGCAGCACCGTGCGACGCGGATCGACATCGGGCCAGCCGTTCTGCAGAAGGTCGTCGAAATTGGCGAGCCGCCAGTCGGTCAGCAGCATCACCCGCGGCAGCGCACGCGGATTCTCATAGACATAGGCATCCTTGGTGCGGGCGATGAAGTTGAGATCGCCGGGCTTGAGCGAAGTATCGATCTGTTCCACCGGCACGCCGGTGGCGATGAAGCGCACGCCGAGCAGATCGGCCAACGCTGAACGGTAGGACGGATAGAGCGGCGAAAACACTCGCTGGCTCGCCAGGGCAACTGTGTCGCCCGCATGCGTGGCCTCCTGGAACCAGCGCAGCCGCAGCGGATTGTGGCCGAACACGTGATCGAAGCCCTGCACGAGCCCGATGTTGGGCCAGTGATAGCCGATGCCGATCAGCTCGACGCGATCCCGCCGGTCGGGCGCGGCAGCGCCGGCGAGCCGCGCCTTGAGGAGGCGCACGGTCTCATCGCTGGTGTTCGCTCGCAGCGCGTCGAAGAGACCGGGTGGCAGCGCGGTCGACACGTGCGGCGCCTGATTGACCGCAAGGTCAAACGCCATGAACGCGGCGATGAGACCGACGGCGGCAACCGGCCGGCGGGCATCAAGCCGGCGCGCCAGCAACAGGACCGCGGCCGCCGCGGCCGTGAACACACCCGCGATCGCCACCGGAGCGATCGCCGCGCCGACGCCGACGACCGACTGGGCCAACGCCAGCGCCGCGCAGATCAATACGATCGGACACGCGATCTCGACTGCGCGCTGCCAGCGCGTCGCTTTCGGCACCGTGCCGCTCAGCCAGCGATGCACGAGATAGCCGGCAATGATCGCAACCAGGGCGACCAGCACGAAGGTGGCGTCGGCCGGACGGCGGTAGAGCGCCACGGCGGGAAGGAGGTCGTAGATCAGGTGGAAGACCGGCGTATAGCTGCCGAGCGTGTAGAGCAGCATCAGCCCGGCGGCGATGGTGAAGAAGCGGATCTCGCGCGCCCATGCCATGCCGCGGATGAAACCGAACGAAATCACGGCGACGAGGCTCAAGGCGCCGGCATAGACCAGCCCCATATTCTGCGAGAGATAGAGTCCGGGCCAACCCCAGGCGGCGTCCCAAAGGAGGCTTTGCGGCGCCCAGTATTCGACGCTCGGGTCCATCGCACCGAACAGGTCGGCGAAGGCGAATTGCAGGAGGTGGACGGGGTGGAGAGAGCCGCCGGCCGCCGATTCGTAGCCGATCTCGGGGCGGTTCGAGCGCGCCGCCAGCAGCGTGGTCATCATGATCGGCACGGCGGCGATCAGCGTCGCGCTCGCCGCGGCCGCGGCCAACGGCTTGATGCTCGCGCGCAGGCGTGCGAGCGGATGCTCGCCGGCGAGCCAGTGCGCCAGCACCAAGCCGGCGAGCACATACAGCGACAACAGCGCGACCTGATCCCGCCCGACCGCCATCAATCCGGCGACCGCGCCGGCCGCGAGACCCGCGCGCCAGGACGACCGCTCGAGCGCGCGCGCGACCAGCCACAGCGCGAGCGGCAGATAGGCCAGGCTGATGATCTGGCCGGTATGTTGCAGGCGCGCATTGGCGGAACCGGCGAGTGCAAATGCCATCGCAGCCACCAGCGCCCCACCGGCGTGCCAGCCGCGGTCGCGAAAGAACAGGATGATGCCGACACCGCCGAGAAACAGATAGGCGAAGGTCACGGCGTCGAATGCGCGCAGGCTGACCGCGGAATTGAACGCGGCAAGCAGCACATGCAGCGGCGAGAACAGCAGCGACTGCGGATCGGAGATCTGAGCCCAGCCGGCAAACACATTCGGCGACCACCACGGCCATTCGCCGCGCGCCAGCGAGCTGGCGAGGAATTGCACCTGGGGAAAGAACTGCGACTTCGCATCCCACGGAATCGTCACCGCACCCGAAAGCCACGGCCAGGCCGGCAACAGGAAGGCAAGCGCGAAGATCGCGAGCGTGACAACGAGCGGAAGGCGCGTGGCGGAGATGTCGCCCGCAGTTGACGCCTGGTCAGCGCCGGCGTGCGGCCACGGCCGGCGATCCGTGCCCGGCGTCCGCGCCGGCTGGTCGCGCCAGGCGGAGGCAGCCTCGCCGTCCGCCGGCACGTCGTTCCTCAGGGCCATCCCTCTTCCGCCTTATGCAGCCTGGCGTTGGTCCGAGCATACGCGATCCGCCGCACCGATGGACGCGAAGATGTCGCACTGCCGGGCGTTGCGTGTCCTCGGTAGATCACGACGCGATTGCGCTTTATTGTGGCGGGAGAACGGAGCAACAGGCCCATGGCGACCACACCGACCCCGATGCTGCCGCGCGAGCGCTGCGATTTCTCGGCGATCGTCGACCGGCCGCCGCTCAAGCTGCCGGGAGAGGCGCGGCTCGCGTTCTGGACCATCGTGAACTACGAGGTGTGGGACATCGGGCGGCCGATGCCCCGCCAGGTCCTGCCGGCACCCACCGGCGTGCCGCTTTTTCCCGACGTGCCGCACTGGAGCTGGCACGAATACGGCATGCGGGTCGGGGCGTGGCGTTTCTTCGAGCTCTACGAGCGGCTCGGGATCCGGCCGACGCTCGCCATCAATGCCCGCACCTGCGAGGACTACGCGCGGGTGGCGGAGGAGGCGAAGCGGCTGGGCTGGGAGTTCATGGGCCACGCCTACGACCAGATGCCGATTCACAAGGTCGAGGACCAGGCGGCGATGATCAATCGCTCCATGGATCTGCTGGAGCGGTTCACCGGCAAGCGTCCGGTCGGTTGGCTGGGGCCCGGCCTCACCCAGACGTTTGAGACCCCGGAGCTCCTGGTGGACGCGGGCGTGAAATATATCGGCGACTGGGTCTACGACGACGAGCCGACCGTGATCCGCACCGCCAAGGGGCCGCTGGTCACGCTTCCCTACACCGTCGAGATCAACGACATCACAATGATGATCGTTCAGCACCACGAGAGCGACTATCTCGTCAAGCGCGCGATCGACCAGTTCGACCGGCTCTATGCCGAGGGCAGGGACCGCGCCAAGGTCATGGCGCTCGCCATCCATCCCTACATCAGCGGCCAGCCGCACCGGATCAAGTATCTCGAGGCGATCTATGACTACACGCGCCGCTTCGATGGCGTGCTGTACTGGAACGGCGTGCAGATCCTCGACTGGTACAAGTCGGCCGCCGGCGTCAAGCTCAAGTAAGAAAGCATCATGGCCCAGGAATCTCTGCGCATCGGCAAGGCCGAGCTGACG
>DASSJW010000331.1:0-2664 GCA_035690995.1 Xanthobacteraceae bacterium | reverse complement strand
GTGCGAAATCGTCGAAGGCGCGACAAGATTCGTGGTCCGTTGCCAACTCAGCAGCAAGCCGACGAACGCTTCCAGCCGCTCCGATGTTTCACGTGAAACCGGAGTGAGAGCCATCGCGCGGACGCGATCGGCATCGAGATCAACACTGGAAGTAGCGGGTCGGATCACGGCGGAAGGGTCCCCTGCCCTTCGGTGTCAGCCAAGTGCCTGCGGCCCTGGTCGATCCCTCATCGAACGGCGGCGCCTACAGTCCGCTTGCGCTTGAGATGGGCCACCAGGAGCGTCAGGGCTGCCGGGGTGATGCCGTCGAGGCGGGCGGCCTGCCCGATGCTGCGGGGACGGCTGACTTGCAGCTTCTGCCGCGTCTCATTGGAGAGCCCGCGCAACTCGGCGTAATCGAGGTTCTCCGGCAAAGCGAGGCTCTCGTCTCGACGATAGGCCGCGATATCCGCGGCCTGGCGGGAGAGATAGACCTCGTACTTCGCGTCGATCTCGAGTTGCTCGGCAATCTTCGGCGCGAGTTCGCCGAATTCGGGCCAGATCCGGCTAAGTTCGGCGACCCCGATATTGGGGTGAGACAGAAGCTCAAAGGCACTGCGCCGCTGGCCGTCCTTGTTGAGCGCCAGCCCGTGGCGGTCGCCTTGATTCGGCGTCAGCGAGACCGATTGCGCGAAGGCCCGGGCGGCGGTCAGCGCCGCCATCTTCTCCGCGTGATATTGGCGGCGGGTCGGGCCGACACAGCCAAAATCAATGCCTTTGTCGGTCAGCCGCTGATCGGCATTGTCGGCCCGCAAGGTCAATCGGTATTCCGCCCGCGAGGTAAACATGCGGTACGGCTCGGTCACCCCGCGGGTCACCAAATCGTCAATCATCACAGCGAGATAGCCTTCAGCACGATCGAACGTGATGGGCCCTCCCCCGCCTGCTTGCGCTGCGGCGTTGAGTCCCGCGACCAAGCCCTGAGCTGCGGCCTCCTCATAGCCGGTGGTGCCGTTGATCTGTCCGGCCAGGAACAGTCCGGGGAGACGACGCGCCTCCAGCGTCAGCGTCAGTTCGCGGGGATCGACATGATCATACTCGATGGCGTAGCCGGGCCGCAGCATGCGGGCCCGCTCCAGACCCGGAATCGTCGCCACCAGCGCGAGCTGGACCTCCTCGGGCAACGATGTGGAAATGCCGTTGGGATAGACGGTCGGATCGTCGAGCCCTTCCGGCTCGAGAAATATCTGATGCCCGTCACGTTCGCCAAAGCGCACGATCTTGTCCTCGATCGAGGGGCAATAGCGTGGTCCGCGGCTGGAAATCTGCCCGGAATACATGGGTGAGCGGTGAACGTTGGCGCGAATGATGCGGTGGGTTGCTTCGTTCGTGCGGGTAATGCCGCACTGGACCTGGGGCTGATCGATCTGCTTGGTCAGGACCGAGAACGGCTCCGGCGGCTCATCCCCCGGCTGCATCTCGATCGCCGCCCAGTCGATGGTGCGCCCGTCGAGCCGCGGCGGCGTTCCGGTCTTGAGTCGTCCCAGCGCGAAGCCCAAGCGTTCCAGCGTGAGGGCGAGACCGACAGCGGGCGCCTCCCCCACCCGCCCGGCCGGAGTCCGGCGCTCGCCGATGTGGATGAGACCGCGCAGGAACGTGCCGGTGGTCAACACCACCGCCCCCGCCGCAAGCGCGCGTCCGTCTGTCAGCTTGACGCCGCCAACCCGGTCCTGCGCGATGACAAGATCCTCGGCCTCGGCCTCGACCACCGTGAGGCCCGGTTGGTCGGAAATCGCCTGCTGCATCGCGGCGGCATACAGCCGCCGGTCCGCCTGCGCGCGCGGACCACGCACGGCCGGCCCCTTGCGGCGGTTGAGCACCCGGAACTGGATCCCTCCGCGGTCGGCCACCCGGCCCATCAATCCATCGAGGGCATCGATTTCGCGGACAAGATGGCCCTTGCCCAAGCCTCCGATGGCCGGATTGCACGACATTGCACCAATGGTGGAAAATCGGTGCGTGACCAGCGCGGTCCGGGCCCCCAGGCGTGCGGCGGCGGCCGCCGCCTCGCAGCCGGCATGACCCCCGCCGACGACAATGACGTCGTACGCTCCCCTCATGGGCGGAAATGTCTTCATTTCGGGCTTTTATCCCAGCGCCGGACGAGCGTCCATCGCAGCTCCGCGCGATGTTTCACGTGAAACACGGATGCCAGATACCCTCGCTCCGGAGAATAAGACGATCCCCTATTTTCCAATGCAGAAATCGCGGAAAATGACGTCGAGAACGTCCTCCACGTCGACCCGGCCAAGGAGTCGGCCCAGGGCGTGAGTGGCGATCCGCAGATGTTCTGCCATGATCTCCTCCCGCCCCTCTTGCGCAGCTCGCTGAGCGTCCTTCAAGGCGATGAGCGTGTCGCGCAAATGTGTGCGCTGGCGCTGACGCGTGACCAGGGCGGCCTCCGGCGTAAAAAAGTGCTCTGCAAAGCCGGAAATGGCGTTAACCAATTCATCCACCCCGGATCCGGTTGCGCTGGAGATGAAATGAATCTCTCTTCTTTTATTGAATTCAGATTCAATTCTTCTCTTGGCTTCCAAATCGACAAGGTCCATTTTGTTAACCACGAGCCAAGCCAGCGGAACCTCCGGTTCGCTGCCCTGCACCGCGGTGGCGTCAATGATCCAG
>DASSJW010000330.1:0-10561 GCA_035690995.1 Xanthobacteraceae bacterium | reverse complement strand
GACGACATCCGGCACTTTCGCCAACTCGGCAGCAAGGCGCCGGGTCACCCCGAGTACCATTGGGTGTCGGGCGTCGAGGCCACCACTGGACCGCTCGGACAGGGCGTCGCGACCAGCGTTGGCATCGCCATCGCCGAGGCTTGGCTTGCCAGCCGCTACAATCGACCGGACTTCGAGATCTTCGGCTACAACATTTATGCGGTCTGTGGCGATGGCTGCATGATGGAAGGCATCGCGTCTGAAGCGGCTTCGCTCGCGGGCCATCTCGGCCTGGACAACCTGTGCTGGATCTACGACAACAACCACATCACGATCGAGGGTAACACGCGCATCACCTTTACGGAGGACATCGCAGCCCGGTTCATGGGCTACGGCTGGAACGTTCTGCGCGTAGGCGACGCCAATGACATCGACCGGATCGAGCAAGCTCTGGAGATCTTTCGCAAGACGAAAGGACGCCCAACCTTCATTATCTTGGACAGCCACATCGGCTACGGCTCACCGCATAAGCAGGATACCGCCGCAGCTCATGGCGAACCGCTGGGCGAGGAGGAAGTTCGCCTCACCAAACGTGACTACGGATGGCCGGAGGATGCCAAATTCCTGGTTCCCGACGCGGTGCGCGAACACTTCGCGGACGGAATCGGAGCACGCGGGGCGCAACTCCATGCCCGTTGGACCGAGCTGTTCGCGGCTTACCGGTCGAAATTTCCGGAACTTGCGACCGAGATTGAGCTGATGCAGCGGCGGGAGCTGCCGGCCAAATGGGATGTAGGGCTCCCCGTCTTTCCGGCCGACCCGAAGGGCATCGCAGGACGCGACGCCTCAGGCAAAGTGCTCAACGTGCTGGCACAGAACATCCCGTGGCTGATCGGGGGATCGGCGGATCTCGGCTCCTCCAACAAGACCACCCTGACATTCAAAGGAGCCGGCGACATCGAGCCGGGCACTCCTGGCGGCAGGAACCTGCATTTCGGCATTCGCGAACATGCGATGGCGGCGGCGGTCAACGGACTGGCGCTGTCAAAACTGCGCGCCTTCGGCGCGACGTTCTTCATCTTCAGTGACTATGCGCGGCCCGCGATTCGGCTGTCGGCCCTGATGGAGCTTCCCACCATCTTCGTGTTCACCCACGATGCCATGGGCGACGGCGAGGACGGCCCCACCCATCAGCCGGTCGAGCAGCTTGCATCGTTCCGCGCCATGCCGGGCTTGGTGGTGCTGCGGCCCGGCGACGCCAACGAGGTGGTCGAGGCCTATCGCTATGTCATGCAGTTGCGGCACGAGCCGGCGGTGCTGGCCTTGTCGCGACAACCCCTGCCGACATTGGACCGCAGCAAATACGCTTCGGCGTCGGGGGTCGCGCGCGGCGCCTATGTGCTTGGCGACGCTCCGGGTGGCAAGCCTGAAGTGATACTCATCGGGTCGGGCAGCGAGGTCAGCCTCTGCGTCGACGCCCACGAGGAATTGCTCGCCGCAGGCATTCGCTCACGCGTGGTCTCGATGCCTTCGTGGGATATTTTCGAGCACCAGACTCAAGAGTACCAGGACAGCGTGCTGCCGCCCGACGTCACGGCGCGCGTTGCGGTCGAGCAGGCCTCGACGCTCGGCTGGGAACGCTACGTCGGCCGATCCGGGCGGGTCATCGGAATGAAGACGTTCGGAGCGTCGGCTCCGCTCAAGGAACTGGATCGTAAATTCGGATTCGAGCCGGAGCGCGTGACCGACATCGCCAAAGAGCTTCTTGGCAAGGGTAAGAAGAGCTGACGGCTGCCTGACCTTTCCAATTTGCCCTTGGAGGGCTTGAACTTACAAACAGGTGGGAATGCGATGCCCGCGACGCCCAGTGTTGTCTTTCTATTCGATGTCGACAACACGCTCGTCGACAACGACCGTGTGCAGGCTCATCTGAAGGAGCATCTGGCACAGACATACGGTGACGCTACGCGCGACCGTTACTGGGAAATTCTTGAGCAACTGCGCGAGGACCTCGGATACGTCGACTATCTGGGGGCGTTGGAGCGTTACCGGATCGAGGCGATGCATCGTCCAGAGGTGCTTCGTATGTCCAGCTGGTTGGTCGATTACCCGTTCGCCGACCGCCTGTATGCCGGTGCTCTGGACGCGGTCAAGCACGTGCGGCAGTGGGGAACCCCTGTAATCCTCTCCGATGGCGATGCCGTATTCCAGCCGCGCAAGGTTGAGCGATCCGGCCTATGGCATGCGTTCGACAGCCGCGTCCTCATCTACATCCACAAGGAGCAGGAGCTCGATGATGTTGAGCGTCTCTACCCTGCCGATCGGTACGTACTGATCGACGACAAATTGCGGATTCTGTCTGCCGTGAAGAAGATCTGGGGAGAACGCGTCACGACCGTGTTTCCCAAACAGGGTCACTATGCATTCGACCCCGACATATTGGCCGAATGTCCGCCCGCGGATATCGAGCTTGCCAAAATCAGCGATCTGCTCACGTATGACTTGCCTGCAATCCTGAAGAAGACATAGACGGACCCCTATCCTGCGCGAAGCGGATGCTGGTGAGAGCCCGCCGCAACCTTTCCCGATGCGACAGGGGTGCTCGCCTCCATCATCGCTTTCCGGCGCCATTGACCATACAGTTGTGCAGCACGCCAGCGCGCGGCTTTCTGCGCAGAGGCACCGCTTTGTCCGCCCTCTGAGTTCGATAGCGGGGCCGTCGGCGTCGGTCCGACGACAAGGGTCGTGACGCGGCTATCGTGCTCGCACTATAAAATGGGTGAGCACCAGCGCGCGCGGCCGAACAGCCGGGGATCCACCGCCTTCAGCGATCTGAACTTAACGCGCCCGGCCAATCCTTGTCACAGCTGCTTCACCGGGGTTGGATCGAGATTGAAGATCCGCGCCGCGTTGAGGCCAAGAATGTTCCTTTTGGATTGCTCGGACAGGAACGGCAGGTCGGTAATTTCGCTCGGCAGGTCGAAATCGAAATGCGGCCAATCCGATGCGAACAGCAGCTGGGTGTCCGCCTTGATCATCTCGAAGGTGCACTCGAGCGCCTTGCGGTTGGTCGCCTCCATCGGCTGCGTCGTGTACCAGCAGTGGTCGCGCATGTACTCGGACGGCAGCCGCTTGAGATGCGGCGCTTCGGACGGGCGCATGAGGAACTGGTCGTCCAGCCGTTGCATCAGGAACGGGGCCCAGGCGATGCCCGACTCGATCCAGATCACCTTGAGCTTTGGGAAGCGGACGGGGATGCCGTTGAGCACCCAGTTCGTGCAGTGCACCAGGTTGGGCCAGACGAACCCTAGTGCGTGCATGCCGAGGAAACGGTTGACGGTCTTGAGCGAGGGATCGTCCCAGTGGTAGCCGGCATGGAAGGAGATCGGCAGGTTCGTCTCCTCGATCATGCGGTAGAGCCGCATGTACTTGTTGTGATGCACCGGCGCATGCCGCGTCGAGGGCACGGCGTAGCCGATGATGCCCTTCTTGCCGGCGGTCTCCTTGACGATCCGCTCGCACTCCTCCGGCGTGTTGTACGGCAGGACGGCCAGGAACTTGATGCGGTCGTCCGCCGATAACAGCTTCTCCTGCATCCATTTGTTGTAGGCGCGCGACAGCCAGACCTCCATCTCGGGCTGCGGATGAAGGCCGATGAACAACATGGGCGTGGGGAATACGACCATGTTGTCGACGCCGAGCGAATCCATCGCGCGGCGGGTTAGCGTCACGTCGCGGTGGACGCCGGTCTCCTCGACCTTCTCGCGCAGGCCGTCCTGATGCGGGATGCGGCCGCCCACGCTCTGATAGCGCAGGCCGAGATCGCCGTTGAGGCCGTAGGGCGGCGCTCCGATGCGGTCCTTGTGGAAGTGCAGCGCCTGATCGCGGACGACCGGGTCCTCGATGTATTGCACGATCTCGTTCCAGGACACCGTCTCGACATGGTGCGCGTCGACGTCGACCACGAACCAGTCATGCAGCTTGCGCCGGCGGGCGGCGAGACGGGCATGCTTGAGGATCTCGCGGCTGTCGGTCGAGGTGTCGATGACCTGGGCCGGCAGCATCTGCGGCACGCCCGTCAACGGTTGGTTCATGGCTTGCTCCTCGCAACGTCGCCTGAATGACTTCCGCCCCTGCTCGGCTCGTTCTCGCCGGGCCGGCGCCGGAACCAGAGCCCGAGCTCCATCGGCCCGAGCTGCACGTCCCGTAGCATCTCCGAGACAGCCACCAGCATTTCGGTCGCGGTCAGCGTCTCGCCGCCCTCCTGCACGATGGCCGGCACGGCGCGATCCTCGAGCTCGGACTTGGCGTAGTAGAGCCGAACCGCGGCCGTGATGATCTGCGCCAGCGCCTCGTCGGAGACGCGCGCGGCCTCGCCCTTCGTGACCAGCTCCTTGGCCGAACGGTGAAGGTCGGCGGCGTAGCGGTCAATCCAGCCGTACTCGTCGTTGGCACGTCCGGCCGGAGGCCTGTCCTCAGACCGCGACATAGATGTTGCCGTCCTTTTCCTCGAGCTTCGCCTTGCGCAATCTGATCTTGTCGGAGCCCTGGTTGATCCCGGTCTTGAGGTCGAACTCGTAGCCGTGCCAGGAGCACACGATGTTGGTGACGCGCTCGTCGTAGGCCAGCGTCCTGACGGTGCCGTCGCCGGCGATCGGTTCCACGACGCGCTGGTAAATCCGGCCTTGGCAGACCGGACCCTCCCGGTGCGGGCACTCGTTGTGCCACGCGACAAACTGCCCGTCGACCTTGAACACGCCGATTTCGACGCCGTCGCACGAGACCACCCTGCGGTCGCCGTCGTTGAGCTCGTCCGCGCGGCACACCAGGTACGATTTGGGCATTCGCCACTCCGTTGCTCAGTCAGTCCGGGAACCGGCGCGACGCCCGGTCGCCCGATCACGGGTGGCGGCCGCGGTGTCCCGACCATAGGCAAAGCGCAGCCGGGTTCCAATCATAGTTCGAACTTGATGTTGGCTGCCTTGACGACGCCGGACCAGCGCTGCACCTCGGCCTTCATCCGTGCGGCCAGCTCTTCCGAGGTGCTGCCGATGCTTTGGCTCGAGAGCGCTTTCATGCGCGCCTTGAAATCGTCCGTGGTCGCGATCTGCCGGCACGCCGCCTCGAGCTTGCGCACGATCGGCATCGGGGTTCCGGCCGGCGCCATCAGGGCCAACCAGGTTCCCGCCACCACGTCCGGCACACCGGCCTCGGCCAGCGTCGGAAGGTCGGGAAGATCGGGGATACGCTCCGGGAGCGTCACGGCCAGCGCCCGCAGATTGCCAGTGCCGACCTGAGGTACCGAAACCGGGGTTTCCACGAAGGCGAACGAGGTCTGCCCGCTCAGCAGGCTGGTGATGGATTCGTTGCTGCTGCGGTAGGAAATCGCGGTGGCCGGCGCGCCGGTCTTGATCTTGAAGTGCTCGATCGGCAGCGTGAAGACCGGCGACGGCGTGGGATAATTCGCCTTGTCCGGGTTGGCCTTGAGCCACGTCACCAGCTCGGCGATGGTTTGAGCGGGATGCGACTTGTTCACCAGGACGAGCATCGGATAGTCGGCCACCAGCGAGATCGGCACGAAGTCCTTGAAGATATCGTAGGGGATCTTGTCCCAGATGGCCGTGCCGATGGTCATCGCGCCGGGCGCGGCACCGAGCAGCGTGTAGCCGTCGGGCGGGGATTTCGCGACGGTCTCCGGCGCGAGCCGCCCGGCGGCGCCGGGCTTGTTCTCGACCAGAAAGGTGCCGCCGATCGTTTCCTGCAGCTTCTGGGCCAGGATGCGCGCGACCGTGTCGGTGCCGCCGCCCGGCCCAAATCCAATGACGATCCGCACCGTCCGGTTCGGATAGTCGATCTGCTGTCCGCGGGCCGCAACCGGCCACGCCGCCGCGCCCCCCATCAAAGTGAGGAACTCACGCCGTTTCATGCGCAACTCCTGTTCCCCGGCGGGGGCGATCGTACTGGTTCGAACGACATCATGGAAAGGGGGTATCGCGACGAAGCACGGTTGCGTTCGCGCATCTCAGCCTGAGGGGGCCGAAGCGAGGGCGTCTCGATGGATGGCCCACGACACGATCCGGCCCGTGACGGTCCTTCGAGACGCGAGGCCGTTCCAAGTTCACCAGCGGGCATGCTCATTTGAAGGTCAGTCGATCTTGGCGCCCGATTGCCTGATGACCTTTTCCCATTTCTCGGTTTCGGACCTTGCGAACGCCCAGAACTCGTCCGGGGTGGCAATGATCGGCGTCGAGCCGAGCTCTGACAGCTGCGATCGCATTTTTGTGGACGTCAGTCCGGCATTGATCTCGCGGTTCAGCTTTGCCACGACATCGGTTGGCGTGCCCCGCGGCACCCCGACGCCGTACCAGATGATGGCCTCATATCCCGGAACCGTCTCGGCGATCGCCGGCACGTTCGGCAGCATGGCGGAGCGGGTCGCGGCCGTGACAGCGAGGGCGCGAATCTTGCCGGACTGGATTTGCGGCAGCGTGGAAATCATGGCGTCGAACATGACCTGCACCTGGCCGCCGATCAGGTCGGTGATTGCCGGCGCAGAGCCGCGATAGGGCACATGAACCAGATCGACTCCGGCCATCGCCTTGAACAACTCCCCGGCCATATGGCCGGTCGTCCCCACCCCCGGCGTGCCCATGTTGATCTTGCCCGGATTGGCCCTGGCATAGGCGATGAACTCGGCAACGCTGTTGGCCGGGACCGATGGATGGACCACCATGACGCTCGGCCCTTGCGCGAGTCCGGCGACCGGCGCCAGATCCTTCAGGAAATCGAACGTCAGCGTCCGCTTGCTAATTGTCGCGTTGATTGCATTGGCGGACGTGACCGCCGCCAGCGTGTAGCCGTCCGGAGGCGCATTGATGACCGCTTCGGTCGCGATGTTGCTGCCGGCTCCCGACTTGTTCTCCACCAGGACCGTCTGGCCGAGCCGCGTCTGCAGCCATTCCGCCATGATGCGCACCAGGGTGTCGGTCGAGCCGCCAGCCGGAAATCCGATGGTCCAGCGCACCGGTCGCGACGGATAGTCCTGCGCCGAGGCCTGACCGATTCCCGCGATCGAGCCGCCCGCCAGGCAGATGGCGAGCAGCGCGAACGCCCAGGCCGCCCGCGGCAACGATAACGTGGCTGGGATATGCAGCGTCGCTTTTAACTTCGTCAGGAAACGAGTTGATCGACAACAGAAGGCGGACATGAGGTTGCTCCGCTAGCCCGTCGTCTGCCGATCCCGACCCCGGTCAGAAGACCTAGGCCGCATGGTTCCGGAGCGCCGGGCGAAGTCAAGTCGATCGCGGCTTGACCGGTGTGACTGCGGGCAAGATAATTCGTTCGCGCGGGCGCGATGCTCATTCGCGCCCGTCATCGTTCGTCATCAGGGAGTGCGCGCAATGACAGGCGCAGCCGAGAACGGCGCGACGCTGCTCGAAAGCAAGAAGAAGCTGATCAGCAAAACCTATCTGCGCAACGCATGGTACGTTGCCGCGTGGTCCGATGATCTCGTCGAGGGCCAGTTGCTTGCCCGCACGATCATGAAGCAGCCCGTCGTTCTCTATCGCAAGGCCGATGGCCACGTCGCCGCCATCCTGGACCGTTGCTCCCACAGGTTCGCCCCTTTGCACATGGGAAAGATCGTCAACGGCGATCGCATCCAGTGTCCCTATCACGGGCTCGAATTCGACGCGTCCGGCGCCTGCGTGCTGAATCCACACGGCGCCAAGAACATCCCCTCGCGAGCGGGCGTTCGAAGCTTCCCGGTGGTCGAAAAGCACAAGGCGGTGTGGATCTGGATGGGCGACAGAGCGCCCGATGCCTCGAAGGTGCCGGACTTCGGCGTTCTCGACAATGTTCCGGAGCTGCACACGACCAAGCGCGACAAGATGACCATCCGCGCGAACTATGAGCTCATCATCGACAATCTGCTGGACCTGAGCCACACCTGCTATCTCCACGACGGCATCCTGGGAAATTCGGAGACCGTCGAATCCGAGATCACGGTCGAGCAGGACGGCGAGGATGTCGTCGTCGGCCGTCATGCCGGCGGCGTGACAGCACCCGGGCTATTCGCAGCGCTCTGGCCGACGCGGCCGGACCGGGTCGACAAGTTCACCAGCATGCGCTGGATGCCGCCGAGCACGATGCGTCTGGTGACCGGGATCTGCACGCCCGGCGCGGTTCCCGAAAGCGGGACCGGCTATCATGCGATCCACATGCTCACCCCGGAGACCGACAGCACGACGCATTATTTTTTCACCGCCGTGCGGTTCAATGTCCAGACCTCGGATGAAGCGCTCAACCGCGAAATTCAGGACAAGATTTCAACCACGCGCCGGTTCGCGTTCGAGGAGCAGGACGCGCCGGTGATCGAGGCGCAGCAGGCGATGATCGATTCGGCGCTCGATCCGGTCGATCCCCTCATCCTGGCGATCGACGTCGGCCCGGTTCGCTACAAGCGCATCTTGCAAAAAATGATCGCCGGCGAGCAGACGTAATTGCGGATGGGGCGGCCGTCATTGGAATAGTGACAACGCCGGGTTCGATAATCCAACAGCCTTCTGTCGCGTCCTGCGAGGCGCAAGGCGAGGCGAGATCGGCGCCCGTGTAGGCCTATCCGAGGGCCGCCAGCATGCGAGAATAGACTGGCGGAGGGAGTGGGATTCGAACCCACGATACGGTTTCCCGTATACACGCTTTCCAAGCGAGCGCCTTCAGCCACTCGGCCATCCCTCCGGGAACGGTGCGGCGGGCGCAATATAGCGACGCGCCGTGACGTGACAACCCGCACCTCCCGATTGGGAGGCCCGCCAATCCGTGCGAGCGGCGCCTCAATTGACCGCGCGCACGTCGCCCGCCGCGCTCACGTCATAGCCTGAGAGTTCGGCGGCGCGGTCGCGGAATGCCGCGGTGCGGACAAATTTGAACAGCGCCTGTGGACCCGGCCGAAAATAGTCGCGCTGGCGTAGCGCCAAATCGAAGCGCTCCCACGTCAGCGGCACGAAATCGAGGCCGGCCGCCTGCGCGACCGCGCGGGGCGCGACGCCGCAATCGGCGCGGCCGGAGCGCACCGCCTGGGCCACATCGGCGCCGGTCGGGCAGGCCGGCTTGACCAAGTCCAGCGCATCGAACGCCAAGCCGGCGCGCGCGAGGAGGGCCAGCAGGAGCAGCTGCGCGCCCGCGCCCTGCGGCCGCAACGCCAAGCGCGCCCGCTTGGCGGCGATGCCGGCGACGTCGTTCAGCTGCAATGGGTTCCCCGCCGCCAGGACGAGTCCCTGCTCTCGGCGCGCAAAGGCGATCACGACGACGTCGTAAAGGCCGGGCTCGGCGGCAACGGCATCGAGATTCGCGACCTCGTCATCGCCGTCGAGCCGGTGCAGATGGATCGCCGCAGCCGTCACCTCACCCCGTGGGAGCCGACGCAGCCCGGCCTCGCTTCCCTCCGGCAGGGTCGCGAGCCCCGAGCCGCTCGCGCGCAAGGCCCACTCCAGCAGAGGATCGTGACTGCCTCCGACGATCGGCGGCGCGGGCGCGTGGGCGAGAGCTGGCATGGCCAGCCCT
This sequence comes from Xanthobacteraceae bacterium, assembly GCA_035690995.1. Classification (GTDB taxonomy): domain Bacteria; phylum Pseudomonadota; class Alphaproteobacteria; order Rhizobiales; family Xanthobacteraceae; genus VAZQ01. The sequence goes on along the minus strand of DASSJW010000330.1, from coordinate 1,018 downwards.
GCCGCCAGCCAACGGTCGAGCGCTGCTTTGGGGAATAGCCAGCGGCCGGTGACCTTGGTGCAAGGCACGGCACCTCCCGCCACCAACTCGTAAAGCTTGCGCTCGGAAAGGCGCAGATAGACCGCCGCCTCTTCGGTCGTGAGCAGATCCGGCATATGCGCAACCATGAACAAATATGCACCTGTTACCAAAATTGACCATGTTGCTCCCAAATGCAACATGTCGCCGGCAAGAGGTGCGCTCCATGCCGGACGATGTTTCGGCGCTACAACTGCTGCTCAGGGGCGATCCGGCCCTGCTTGCGATCGTGCGATTGTCGCTGCTCGTGAGCTTGTCGGCGGTGGTCCTGGCCGGGCTTGTCGGCGTCCCGTTCGGTGCCGGCGTCGCGCTCACGCGCTTTGCCGGTCGCGAGGTCGTGATCGTCGTTCTCAATGCCCTGATGGGGCTGCCACCTGTCGTCGTGGGGCTCGTTGTCTATCTGCTGCTGTCGCGCTCGGGTCCGCTCGGATCGTGGGGCCTGCTGTTCACGCCGCAGGCGATGATCATCGCCCAGACCATCCTCGTTGCACCGATCATCGCGGCGCTGACCCGGCAAACCGTCGAGGACTTGTGGACCGAGTACCGCGAGGAACTGGCCGCCATGGACGTCGGTCCGTTCGGGCGCATCGCGACCTTGGTGTGGGACGGCCGCTTCAGCCTGATCACTGCGCTCCTCGCGGGCTTCGGTCGCGCGGCCGCGGAGGTCGGCGCCATCCTGATCGTGGGCGGCAATATCGACGGCTTCACCCGTACCATGACCACGGCGATCGCGCTCGAAACCTCGAAGGGCGACCTGCCGCTCGCCATCGGGCTCGGCGTGGTGCTGATCGCCATCGTCGTCGCGGTCAACGCCGCAGCCTGGGGGCTGCGGCGTGCCGGCGAACGATTTGCGGGATGACCATGCGCGCGCCCGCCACCGATCTGCCGATCATGCTCGAGGACGCGAGCTTCATCGCGGGCGGCGTCACTATCCTCGAGC
>DASSJW010000329.1:0-7364 GCA_035690995.1 Xanthobacteraceae bacterium | reverse complement strand
TATTCATCTGAATGCCATCCGCAGGTGCGAATCTCCGCGGGTTGCCCTATATGTAGATTCGAGCCTTTCGATCGTGCCATGCCTCGCCTGTTTACCGGTCTCGAAATCCCTTCCGACGTCAGGCAGTCGCTCGCGATGCTGCGCGGCGGATTGCCCGGCGCCCGCTGGATCGATGCCGAGAACTACCATGTGACGCTGCGTTTCATCGGCGACGTGGATGACGTGATCGCGCACGAAGTCGCGTCCCTGCTGGGTCGAGTCCGGCGCGAGCCGTTCGAACTGCGGGTGGACGATCTCAAATCGTTCGGCGGGCGCAAACCGCGTGCGGTCGTGGCGACGCTTGGTCCGGCCCAGGCATTGATGGAGCTGCAAGCCGAGCACGAGCGGCTGATGCAGCGGGTGGGGTTGGAGCCGGAGGGCCGCAAGTACACGCCCCATGTCTCGCTTGCGCGGCTGCGGGAATCGTCAAACCGTCAGGTTGCGGATTATCTGGCGGTGCGCGCGCCGTTCCGCTCGCCGCCGTTCAAGGTGTCGCGCTTCGTGCTGTTCTCGTCGCGCGCGTCGGTCGGCGGCGGGCCCTACGTGGTCGAAGCGGCCTATCCGCTCGCGGCCTGACGACGGCGAGCAACGCAGGTGGTGAACAGGCGGACGTTTCCCGCCTGTGCTCTCTGCTCCTTGCGAAACGGTGAGAGTGGCGGGGACCAATTCCCTTCAATCTTCTGTCTCACGGGCGCTGAATTACACCGGCTTGAGCAGGCGCGATTGCACCTCCAGCATGGCGGTGGCGAAACCGTGCCCGTCGGCCAGAATTTCTCGCATCAGCGATAGCGGCGTCGGCCGCGGCGTGGACACCTCTCCTACGACGCTGGAGAAATCGAAGCGCAGTTCGGCATCGTATTTGCGCGCGAGTTGCTGCATGCGCCTGTTGTCGGTCAGGCACGCCATGTGCAGGAACTTGAGGCCACGGTTGCGCGCCGCGAGCAGCGTGCGCTCGAGCAGCACGGAACCGACCCCGTGGCTCTGCCACGGCTTCTCGATGGAGAAGGCGGCTTCAGCTTCGCGGGTCATCGGCGCCCCGATCGGTCGCAGCTCCGCGGCGCCGCGCAAAATCCCGTCGACGAAAAAGCCATGAATGACGGCATCGATCCCGAACGACAGATTGGCATAGTCGCGGACGAACTGGTCGGACACCGCGCCGGCAAAACGGTTGCGGCGACTGTCGGGATCGAGACGCAACAGATGGTCGCGATAGTCCTCGGCTTCGCTGATCCACAATTTCCGGATCAGGCCTCCCTGGGGCAACGGGTCATGCATCGATGCGTCCTTTGATCATTACGGTACGAATCAGCCCCCTTATATATTGCGGCGCAATATGAACCGCTAATGGCGGCAACGGGCAAAAAGTTCCGCGCTAAACGCATGGCTAACCGTCATAAAATGGCATGCCGGCGATGCGGACGTAATGGTGAGGCGGCTCCTCGTTCCGCGTTTCCTGCTGCGATGCAACATGGGGTTGCGCGGTGCCAGCTGTGTACGCTCTGCCGCGCCTTCATCCAGCGTTGAGGTTGTCGGCGGGGCGGGGCCTCGCGGTCCACGTGTCGGCGCAAGCACGTGCGCAGCGCGCAAAGCCCTGCCTCTGCGGCGAGGCCGCGGCGTGCGCCCGAAACTTCGACTTGCGACCGGTGGCGCGAGACCGCTACATGCGCCTCCACCCCATGTCTATCCATCCCCGCATGTCGGCCTCCATTTCGGTGCAGTACGCGGCGCGCGTTGCCGCCGGCAAGATCGAACCCGACAGCGCCCAGGAGGCCGTCGTCGCGGACCTGGCGCGACTCGAAAAGCGGATTGCCGCGCATCGGCTCGCGCGCAAGTCGTCATCGCTCGGCTGGCTGTTCGGCCCCCGCGCGCGCGCGGCCGAGCACATCAGGGGTCTCTACATCTTCGGTGAGGTCGGCCGCGGCAAGACCATGCTGATGGATTTGTTCTTCGCGGCGTCGCCGGTCGTGCGCAAGCGCCGCGTGCATTTCCATGAATTCATGGCCGATGTGCACGAGCGCATCTATGCGCTGCGGCAAAAAGCGAAACTGGGCGAAACCAATGGCGAAGATCCGATCGCCCTGACCGCCGCTGCGATCGCGCAGGAGACGTGGCTTCTGTGCTTCGACGAATTCCATGTCACCGACATCGCCGATGCCATGATTCTCGGGCGGCTGTTCAAACGGCTGTTCGAACTCGGCGTGGTGGTAGTCGCGACGTCGAACGTGCCGCCGAGCGAGCTTTACGAGGACGGACTCAACCGCGCGCTGTTTCTGCCCTTCATCGCCCTGATCGAAGAGCACATGGAGATCGTACCGCTGCGGGCCCGCGCCGATTTCCGACTGGAGAAGCTCGCCGGGGCGCCGGTATGGTATGTCCCGGCCGATCGCGTGGCGGATGCCGCGCTCGACGAGGCATGGCGGCGCCTGACCGCGGGCCACGCGGGCGAGCCTCAGGATCTGATGGTGAAGGGACGCACCGTGCATGTTCCGCGCGCGACCATGGGGGTGGCGCGATTCTCTTTTCACGATCTGTGTCAGCAGCCGCTCGCCGCCGCCGATTATCTCAAAGTCGCGCATGAATTCCACACCGTCATGATCGACCGTATCCAGGTGATGGACTACGAGCGGCGCGACGAGGCCAAGCGCTTCATCATTTTGATCGATACCCTCTACGACAACGCGATCAAGCTCGTTGCCTCGGCCGAGGCCGAGCCCGACGCGCTCTATCGCGCGAGCGAAGGTTTCGAGGCCTACGAATTCACCCGAACCGCTTCGCGCCTCATCGAGATGCGCTCGCAAGCCTATCTGGCCCTGCCGCACGGCCACGGCCATGGGGTCGCGTCGGGGTCGACCGAAGGGCTGGTGGAGACCTGAGCAACGGGCTGCACTGCGGGTCGTCCGGTGCCTATTCCGGCTTCAGCCCCGCGGCCTTCACGATCGACGGCCAGCGCCGCATTTCCTCGGCGAGAAACCCGGCGTAATCCTGGGGCGACCAGATCTGCGGCTCGAAGCCGAGCTTCGCCATGCTCGCGGTCAGCTCCGGCGTCTTCATCGCTTCGTTGGTCTCGAGGTTGAGCTTCTGGATGATGTCGGCCGGCGTGCCGGCGGGCGCGAGCAGGCCGGCCGAGAAGGTCAAGGCGAGTTCGGGCAAACCGCTTTCGATCATGGTCGGCACGTCAGGCAAGTCCTTGCTCCGCGCCCGCGTGGTGACCGCCAGCACCCGGACTTTGCCCTGCTCGATCAGCGGGAGCAGCGTCGCCGTGGTCCCGAAATTCATCTGGATGCGGCCGCCGAGCATGTCGGTGATTGCCTGCGCTCCGCCCTTGTAGGGGATGCTCACGATATCGGTGCCGGTGACCGCCTTGAACGACTCGCCTAGGATCTGCGGCAAGGTCCCCAAACCGAAACCGAAATTGAGCTTGCCGGGATTGGCCTTCGCGTAGGCGACGAATTCCTGCACGGTCGCCGCTGGAACGGATGGCGCGATCACCAGCACCTGCGGGCTGTGTGCCAGCATGGCCACCGGCGCGAAACTCTTGACCGGGTCGTAATCGAGATTCTGATAGAGCGAGAATGAGAGAATGAAGCTGGTGGCGCCGACCAGCAAAGTATAGCCGTCGGGATCGGCGCTGGCTGCCAGCTTGGTGCCGATGGTGGTGCCGGCGCCGGGCCGGTTGTCGATCACGATGCTCTGCCCCAGACGTGCCGACACCTGCTGGGTCACGACGCGGGCAAGCACGTCGACCGGCGAACCCGGCGTGTACGGCACGATCACCTTGATCGGCTTCGACGGGTAATTCTGCGCAGCGGCTCCGGTCGCGAAGCATGCGATCGCAAACGCCGCCACCGTCAGGACGCGCCTATTAAACATGGCTGGAAGCCTAGGGACCCTTGCGCATACTAAACCACGTTCAGCCGAGTTGAAATCGCGTCAGGTTACCGCCGTTCGCGCCGCTGCGGTTGCGTCCGCGTGGTGGTGGCTTGAACGGCAGGCCGGAAAAGGTCTATGACGCATCATACGGGCGTTCACGCCCGTCTTCTCGGGCTATATCACCAGCCCCTCCGCTGCTCTCATCCGAGGTTTTTTCCCATATGGCGCGTCCCAAGATTGCTTTGATCGGTGCCGGCCAGATCGGCGGCACGCTCGCCCATCTCATCGGTCTTAAAGAGCTCGGCGACGTGGTGCTGTTCGATGTTGCCGAAGGCATCCCGCAGGGCAAGGCGCTCGATCTCGTGCAGTCCTCGCCGGTCAATGGTTTCGACGCTCACCTGACCGGCACCAATTCCTACGATGCGATCGACGGCGCCAATGTTTGCATCGTGACCGCCGGCGTACCGCGCAAGCCGGGCATGAGCCGTGACGATTTGCTCGGCATCAACCTCAAGGTCATGGAGCAGGTCGGCGCCGGCATCAAAAAATATGCGCCCGGCGCATTCGTGATCTGCATCACCAACCCGCTCGACGCCATGGTCTGGGCGCTGCAGAAGGCCTGCGGCCTGCCTAAGCAAATGGTGGTAGGGATGGCGGGCGTGCTCGACAGCGCACGCTTTCGGTTCTTCCTGGCCGACGAGTTCGATGTGTCGGTCGAGGACGTGACCGCCTTCGTGCTCGGCGGTCACGGCGACAGCATGGTGCCGCTCATCCGCTACTCCACCGTTGCGGGCATTCCACTGCCCGACCTCGTCAAGATGAAATGGACGACGCAGGCGCGGCTCGACGAGATCGTCCAGCGCACGCGCGACGGCGGCGCAGAGATCGTGAACCTGCTCAAGAGCGGCTCAGCCTTCTACGCGCCGGCGGCCTCCGCCGTCGCCATGGCGGAGAGTTTTCTCAAGGACAAGAAGCGCGTGATTCCCTGTGCCGCCTATCTCAATGGCGAATATGGGATCAAGAACCTCTATGTCGGCGTGCCAACCGTGATCGGCGCAAAAGGCGTGGAGCGCATCGTCGAGATCCAATTGAACGGCGCTGAGCGCGCGATGTTCGAGAAGTCGGTCGAGGCGGTATCGAGCCTGGTCGAGGCTTGCATGAAGATCGCGCCGAATCTCGGCAAATGATATTGAGCCGTGTCCCGCACGCCGCGCAGCGTGAAGCCTCGAGGGCGGTTACGCCGCGCTTCGCGGGTTGTGCGCGCTGATGCGCTTCACGCTGCACCGCATTCGCGACACGTGAGAGAGCAGCGATGAACATCCACGAATATCAGGCCAAGGCCGTGTTGCGGGAATTCGGCGTACCGGTGCCGCGCGGCCATGCTGCCTTCTCGGTCGAGGATGCGGTCAAAGCTGCAAAGGATCTCGGCACCCCCGTCCTCGTCGTCAAGGCGCAGATCCATGCCGGCGGACGCGGCAAGGCCGGCGGCGTCAAGGTCGTGAAGTCGACCGAGGACGTGCGCAAGGAGGCCGAGCGTCTGCTCGGCTCCGTCCTGGTGACGCATCAGACCGGCCCGCACGGCAAGCAGGTCAACCGCCTCTATATCGAGGAGGGCTCCGCGATCGACCGCGAGTTCTATCTCTCGGCCCTGGTCGACCGTGAAACCTCGCGCATTGCCTTCGTGGTGTCGACTGCGGGCGGCATGGACATCGAGGAGGTTGCGCGCACCCATCCCGAGCAGATCATGACGTTCTCGGTCGATCCTGCCACCGGGATCATGCCCCATCACGGGCGCCTCGTGGCGCAGACGCTGGCGCTGCGTGACGATCTCGCCAAGCAGGCCGTGGCCTTGTTGGCCAAGCTCTACGCCGCCTTCACCGCCAAGGACATGAGCCTGCTCGAGATCAATCCGCTCGTCGTCACCAAGGGCAACGAACTCGTCTGTCTCGACGCCAAGATCGGCTTCGACGATAACGCGCTCTACCGTCATCCCGACATCGTGGCCTTGCGCGACCTCAGCGAGGAGGACGAGAAGGAGATCGAGGCGTCGAAATACGACCTCAACTATGTCGCCCTCGACGGTGCCATCGGCTGCATGGTCAATGGCGCCGGGCTTGCTATGGCGACGATGGATATCATCAGGCTCTACGGCGAAGCGCCGGCGAATTTTCTCGACGTCGGCGGCAGCGCCAGCAAGGAGAAGGTTGCGGCCGCCTTCAAGATCATCACCGCCGATCCCAAGGTGAAGGGCATCCTGGTCAACATCTTCGGCGGCATCATGAAATGCGACGTCATCGCCGAAGGCGTGGTCGCAGCGGTAAAAGAGGTGGGTCTGCCGGTGCCGCTGGTGGTGCGGCTCGAAGGCACCAACGTGGAGCTCGGCAAGGAGATCATCCGCAAGTCCAACCTCGACGTCACACCCGCCGACGATCTCGACGACGCCGCGCAGAAGATCGTCAAGGCGGTGAAGGGAAATTGAGAATGGGAGCGAGACCGAGGCCAGGCTTGCTCGGTGCGCTCCCTCCCCCTGAAAGGGGGAGGGTCGGGGTGGGGGTCGAAGCTAGTTCGCGTTTCGATCGCACCCTGACTAAGACCGCGCGTGCCCGCGGGCTGCGCCGCAACGCGACGGACGTCGAACGTCGGTTATGGCACAGGTTGAGGAATGCCCAGATCGACGGCGCAAGTTTTCGCCGACAGCATCCGGCAGGTCGCTACGTTCTGGATTTTTACTGTCCAGCACTGCAACTCGCCGTGGAGCTGGATGGCGGCCAGCATGCACAAGCACCAAATGCTGACCGTGAGCGGGATGAGTGGTTGAGGCGGCGAGGTGTGACGGTACTTCGATTTTGGAATTCCGACCTGACGTCGAATCTTTCTGGCGTGCTGGAAGTGATTGCCGGGAAGGTTGCTGAGCTGAAATCGCAAGGGTTGACCCCCACCCGGCGCTGGCGCGCCGACCTCCCCCTTTCAGGGGGAGGTGCACCGAATGCGCGGCGGCGCTAAGGGCCCAGAATGTCCATTCTCATCGACAAGAACACCAAGGTGATCTGCCAGGGCTTCACCGGCAAGAATGGGACCTTCCATTCCGAACAGGCCATTGCTTATGGCACCAAGATGGTCGGGGGCACGTCGCCAGGCAAAGGCGGCGGCACCCATCTTGGCCTGCCGGTGTTCGACACTGTTGCCGAGGCCAAACAAAAGACCGGCTGCGACGCGAGCGTGATCTACGTTCCGCCGGCCGGCGCGGCGGATGCAATCTGCGAGGCGATCCAAGCCGAGATCCCGCTCATCGTCTGCATCACCGAAGGCATCCCGGTGCTCGACATGGTCAAGGTCAAGCGTGCACTTTCGGGGGGAAAGTCACGCCTGATCGGCCCGAACTGTCCGGGCGTGATGACGGCGGGTGAATGCAAGATCGGCATCATGCCGGGCAACATCTTCAAGCCCGGCAAGGT
>DASSJW010000328.1:0-2744 GCA_035690995.1 Xanthobacteraceae bacterium | reverse complement strand
AACGTGCAGGCAGGCGAGGCGCTGCTGGCCTTCGGTCCGGTCGCCGCCGAGGGTTCGCAACACGCCGCGCTGGTGCTCAATCTGTCGCCGCGCGGCGATGTCATCGAAGCCGCGGCCAACCTGTTTTCCCACTTGCGCGCGCTCGACGCCGTAGGCGCACCCGCCATCGCGGTGATGCCGGTGCCGCATACCGGCCTGGGCGAGGCGATCAATGACCGTCTCGCCCGCGCCGCCGCCCCGCGTCCATGACGCAGGAAATCCCTCGCTCGAGGCGCTATAGTCGGGCCGCCCCTCCCCTTCGAGTTCAAGTGATGAACATCCTCCAGACACCTGCCAAGTTGCTGTCAAACGATCTCCTGGCCCGCTTCATCGCCATCGTCGGCGACCGGCACGCCATCACCGATCCGCAGGCGCAGGCACCCTATCTCCTGGAAATGCGCGACATGTTTCACGGCCACACGCCCGTCGTGCTGCGGCCGGGTACGGTGGCGGAGGTCGCCGGCATCCTCAAGCTCGCGAACGAAACATCGACCCCGATCGTCCCGCAGGGCGGCAATACCGGCCTTGTCGGCGGACAGATCGCGCAGCATGGCGAGATCGTGCTGTCGCTCAACCGCCTCGATCACATCCGCGAGGTCGATCCCGTCTCCAACACCATGACCTGCGAGGCCGGGGTCACGCTGCTGCGGGCGCGCGAAGCGGCCGCAGCCGTGGATCGGCTCTATCCGCAATTGCTGCCGTCGGAGGGCACCTGCACCATCGGCGGCAATCTCTCGACCAATGCCGGCGGCACTGCCGCACTCGCCCATGGCATCGCGCGCTCGCACGCACTCGGCATCGAAGTGGTGCTTGCCGACGGACGCGTGCTGAACAACCTCAACAAGCTGAAGAAAGACAATACCGGCTACGATCTCAAGAACCTGTTCATCGGCGCAGAGGGCACGCTCGGCGTGATTACCGCCGCGGTGCTGCGGCTGGTGCCGCGCCCGCGCACGGTTGAGACGGCCTTTGTGGGCGTCCCCTCGCCGGAAGCCGCGCTCGACCTGCTCGGGCTTGCCACCGAGCGCACCGCGGGCGGCGTGACCAGCTTCGAACTGATGCTGCGGCTCGGGGTCGAACTGGTGCTGCGGCACGGGTCGGGTTGCCGCGATCCGCTGCCCGAGCCGCACCCCTGGTACGTGCTGATCGAACTTTCGTCCCAGGCCCGCTCGGGCTTGCGCGCGGTGATGGAGGAGATCCTGGCCGAAGGCCTGGAGCGCGGGCTCATCGAGGACGCCACCATCGCCGACAGCCTCGAGCAGGGAAAAATGTTCTGGCGCATCCGCGAATTGTTCGGCGAGGTGCAGCGGCATGAAGGCGGCTCGATCAAACACGACATCTCGGTGCCCGTCGCGGCGGTGCCGGCCTTCATCAACGAGGCGAGCGCCGCCGTCACCAAGCTGATTCCCGGCAGCCGGCCATTGCCTTTCGGGCATCTCGGCGATGGCAACATCCACTACAACGTCGCCCAGCCCGTGGGCGCGGACAAGGCCGAGTTCCTCAAGCGTTGGGATGAGGTCAACGCCGTGGTATTCGACGTGGTAGCGAAGCATGGCGGCTCGATCTCCGCCGAGCACGGCATCGGCGTGATCAAGCGCGATCTTCTGCCGAAGGTGAAGGATCCGGTGGCGTTCGAGCTGATGCGCACCCTCAAACGCACGCTCGATCCCAAGGGCATTCTCAATCCCGGCAAGGTGCTGTAACTGCGCCCGCAGGATCGCGCGAGGTCGCGTTCAAAACAGCGACGACTGGCGTTCGTCCTTCTTCGGCTTCTTTTCGCGTCTGGCCGGCGCACTGACGTCTGCTTCGACGGCAGCAGCCGCGCTCTGTTGCGATGAGACCGGCTCGATCAATGCCGGGTCGTCGTTTTCCGCGCGATTGACCGCGGGCGAAACCGGGTACGCGTCGAACATGCCTTCGGCGGCGGGAGCCAACAGCGTGCCGGCCATCGTGGCGTCGACGTTGCGGCAATCGAGCCAGAAATCGAAAGCGTCCTGCGGCACGACCACGGGCATGCGATCGTGCAGGGCGGCGAGATCGCGACTGGCGTTCGTGGTGATGATGGCGGCGGTCTCCACTTCCTCGCCGTTCGGTCCGATCCAGGTTTCCCACAGCCCGGCGAAAGCGATCGCTCGCCGATCCTTCGGACGCACGCAATAGGGGCGCTTGAGGCCTCCTTCATTCTGCCATTCGTAGAAGCCGTCGGCGGGCATCAGACAGCGGCGCCGGCGCATGGGATAGCGAAAGGCCGGCTTGTCGTTCACGGATTCGGCGCGCGCGTTGATCAGCAGGGTGAATTTCCGCGGATCCTTGACCCAGGGCGGAATCAGCCCCCAGCGCACCAGCGCGAATTGGCGACGGCCTTCGACCACGCGAACCACCGGGATCGGCTGCGTCGGCGCCACGTTGTAGCGCGGCGGAAAGTTTGGCTGCTCGAAATAGCCGAACAGCCGCCGGAACGCTTCCGGCGAGGAGATGACCATGTAGCGTCCGCACATGCGGGACTTGTCTCGCTGCTGGGGCTGCACTAACCATACCGCACGGTTCCAGAGCCGGCGGCAGCGCTCGAATAGTGCCCCCAGATAATACGGCTGGAGCGTCACCGCCATGTCCGACGCAAGATCCTATCCCGCGCGTCCCTATCTCGCCGCCAGCGCGGCTATTGTGCGCGACGGCAAGATCCTGGTGGTGCGGCGCGCCCGCCC
>DASSJW010000327.1:0-10340 GCA_035690995.1 Xanthobacteraceae bacterium | reverse complement strand
CTGACAATGAATGGAGGCCGTGATGCATACGCTGTCCATCCCGCAATCGGTCGTCGATCGTGTCGTGGCGCGGCGCGGTCGGGAGCATGTTTATGACACCCTCGATCCGGCCAAGACCGCGCTCATCGTGGTCGACATGCAGAACGCCTTCATGCTGCCAGGGGTCGCCCACGCGCTTTGCCCGATGGCGGAAAATATCGTGCCCAACATCAATCGGCTCGCCCGGGCTGTGCGCGAGACCGGGGGCACGGTGTTCTGGATCAAGACGACCTTCAAAGATGACGCGCTGAAGAACTGGTCCACCTATTTCGAGATGGTGAAGCCGGAGCAGGGCGCCAAGCGCGTCGCCGCGCTCACCGCTAACAGCAAGGGCCACGAGCTTTGGGCCACCCTGGACGTGCATCCGGACGACGTGATCGTCGAGAAGAATCGCTTCAGCGCTTTCATCCAGGGGTCCTCAAACCTCGCTGAAGTCCTGCACGGGCATGGTCTCGACACCGTGGTCGTTACCGGCACGGTCACCAATGTGTGCTGCGAGTCGACGGCGCGCGACGCGATGATGCTCAATTTCAAAACTATCATGGTTACCGACGCCAACGCGGCGGTGACCGACGAGGACCACAATGCCTCGCTTTGCGCGTTCTATCTCACCTTTGGTGACATCATGTCGACCAGCACGCTCGTGACCTGCCTCGAGCGCAATGCGCGCCGCAATTTTGCAGCGGCGGAGTAAGGTCGTACCTGGGATATGTCAGTGGCCGATACGAGCATGGACGCGCCCAGACAGGTCCCATCCGGCGCGCCCGAGTCGGATGAGATCATAGCCCGCGCGCGCACACTGATCCCGATCCTTGCCAAACGCTCGCGCGAAGGCAGACGCCAGCGCCGCGTTCCGGACGAGACCATCGCGGATATGCAGCGTGCCGGGTTTTTCCGCGTCCTCCAGCCCAGACGCTGGGGCGGCTATGAGATGGATCTTCATACCTTCTACGAGGTACAGCTGGCGCTCGCTGAAGGAGACATGTCGACCTCGTGGATCTATGGCGTATCGGGCGTGCACCCATGGTTCATGGCGCTGCTCGACGATCGCGCCGCGCAGGAGGTCTGGAGCAGTGACACCTCCACGTTGATTTGCTCGTCCCTTATGCCCGCCGGCAAGGCCATACGTACCGAGGCGGGCTTTCACCTCAGCGGACGCTGGCGGTATGCGAGTTGCTGCGACCATTGCGGCTGGGCGCTCCTTGGCGCGCTGGTTGACGCGGATGAGGGCCGCCCCCCGGAGGGCCGAATTTTTTTAGTGCCGCGGAGGGAGTATCAGACCGTCGATACCTGGCACGTCTCCGGCCTTCAGGCCACTGGAAGCTGGGATGTGATCGTCGACGGCGTATTCGTGCCGGCCTATCGAACCCAGAGCATGCTCGACAATTTCCTGCTCAAAGGGCCTGGCCAGGCGCTGAATACGTCGAGCCTGTATCGATTGCCATTCGGCCAGATCTTCGTACGCGGGATCTCGACCGCGGCACTGGGGGCGTTGCAGGGCATGCTCAACGCGCTCATAGACTACAGCAAGACCCGGGTGACGCGCGCGGGTGGTCGGTCGGTGGAAAACCCTTTCGTTCAGCTGCTTTGCGCCGAAACGGCGGCGGCCATCGACGAGATGAAGAGCACCTTGCATCGCAACTTTGGCAATCTCCACGCTTATGCATGGCGGGGTGAGACCCCTCCGCTCGAGGAACGCTTGCGATACAAGTTTCAATCGACCGCCGTCACTGAGCGGTGCACTTTGTTGGCCGCGCGCATCTTCAAGGCGACCGGGGCCGCCGGTCTTTCCGAGGATCTGCCGTTTGGCGGAATCCTTGCCGATCTGACGGCTGGGCGTCAGCACATTTCGAACCAATACGAATATGTCGGCAGCAGTTGGGGCGGTGTTATGTTCGGCCTCGATAACAAGGACCTGATGATCTAGCAGGGATCGCCAGCGGGCGTTGCACGCAAGGTGCTTGCTCGTGGCTGGTTCAAGGCGGACTCGACGGCGGCGATGGCTTTGAACAGGTCGTCGGCATCGTTTTTCAGCTGTATGAATGTCTTTGCAATTTGCCTGGGATCACTGCCCGAGCCTGCGTGATAGAGGACATGCGCGTGGCCGATGATGGACGGGCAGCATTGGTCGGCGGCGACCAGGAGCGAGAGGATCGAATCGGGCAGAGGCTTGTGTGGGCGTTGCTCAGACATGGTCCTCATCTGCTCGTCCAGCGCGCAGCGGCGCGCCATGAGACCGGTAATGGTCATTAGAAAGTCGGCCGCCAGTGGCGGGTCGGCCGGAATGGCGACCGGTTCGGATTGGCCCCCGGTAGCGACGAATCGAGCGTAGCGGTGCTGCCATCCCTCGATCTGCCGATCGAGAAAGGCGCGCCGTGCCGCGTGATCCGCGAGCGTAGTCAGGTGGCCATCTAGCCGCGCGAGGAAACGCCTTGCCCGGTCGGTGGGCTGCCCGGCGCTGCCATCGGCAGCGCGCGCGTCGCGATCAATCGCATGGTGATGGCGGCGCCGGATCTCCCGTTCGAACCCTCCCGGCTGCGTCATGTCGCCGTCGACCTCCGGAACGCCCCAAAATGGGCTTGCCAGAGGATAGCTACACTAAGTAGCCGAAGATGTCAACTACATTTTGTGACAACTAAAACAAGCGCGAATCACGTCCGGCTACGACGCCCAATGCTGTTGACTCGCGCTGCCCATTCGATGGCCACGTCGGCAATGGGCTTCTCGGTCGAGGAGATAAGGTTAAACAGCCCCTCGGTCTTGCTGCGCTGGATTTGCTTGATCAGGATGCGGCCATCCTCGAGACCCACGATGCAGAGTTCGCCGATCAGGTCCGGCGTCACCGGGCGACGAACATCATCATAGAAGACGAGCCAGCGGTTGAAGAACGCACCCAGGCTATCGCCCCGGATTTCGACCGCGACCGTGTCTTCGGTCAAGCCGGGAGGCGGATCGACTTCGTCGAGATCTCCTTGGGCCACCGCATAAAGATGCGCCTCGGCGCCGGCGCCGACATAGCCGACGACCCGCACTTTACGCGCCGGCGGCTGCTCCGGCTCGTCGGATGGAAATGGCTTGCGGCCGGTCAATAGCCACTCCGGCGTGACGCCGAAAAAGCGCCCATAGCGCAGGGCTTCGTTCGGGCCGTAGTCACGGCCGCCGGGAGCTTCGGCGCGTTCGTGGGCGCCGTAGGTCGAAACCGCAATCCCCATTGCCTTGCCGGCGGCCCGCGCCGATTTGAAGCGCTTTTCGCGCGCGATCCGCAACCGCTCTCCGCGTGTCGTCGTCATATGGCCACTGTAGCCGCCATACAACTACATTTGGTGGTTGACGATTGCATGCGAAATGTGGTTATGTATCTTCGCTCCCAGATCGTAGTCGAAGGAAAACCGCATGGACGGGCTGACGGAATGCCGAGGGACATTGCGTCGACGTGCAGCAGCATCCTCCTGGACGGATGAGCGCATCGCCTATGTGGCGGAGCGGTGGTCGCAGGGTATCACGGCGCGGCAGATCGCCCAGGAACTGGGCGGCGGCCTCAGTCACAGCGCGGTGATGGGAAAAATCCATCGGCTCGGGATTGCTGGGCTCTCGCCCAATGCCTGGGCGCACCGCAAGCGGCGTGGAGGAGACGAACGTCGCATCCCGCAGTGGATGGTTACACTTCTCATCAGCGGCATCCCTCTGCGCCAACAACGGCTGCCTCCGGTCTGGGTGATCAAAGCCAAGCCGTATGTCGACGACCCCGGTCTCGACGCGGACATTCCGCTCGCGCAACGTCGCTCGCTGCTCGAATTGGCCAGCGATAACTGCCGTTGGCCGGTCGGCGATCCCAGTACCGGCGACTTCTTCTTCTGCGGGGCGCAACCGCTGCAAGGTACGCCCTATTGCGCGGCACATGAGGCGCGCGCACGTTGGTCGGGAGGGCAAATTGCGGGACATGGCAAACCGGCGCGGCGCCGTGCCGGGGATCACAGCCGCGGTGCGCGCGCCGCCTCCGGCGGCGAAGTCGCCAATAAATCTCAACGGGTCCAGGTGGGAAGATGACCAAGCATAACCGACGATTCGATCCGCGCGTCCCTAAATCCGCAAGAGCACGACCGGAACCGCTTGCGGTGGAGCACCGCGCGCTGCCAACGCAGCAGCGCATGCGTCGGGCCGGCCGTGATTTCGAGCGCGGTGACACCGGCCAGATCACCATGCGGGATAGTCCGCTGGAACGCGCATATGCGCGCAAACTCATCAACCACCAGCAATATTCGATGGGCCAGAAGTACCGTCATCATTGGTATCATGCCGGCCTCGCGGATCAGCTTGCATCGGCTGACCTCAACCGGATCTTCGCGCCTGGCCTGGGCAACTATTCCGGGATGGCGAAGACGGAAGCGCAGGTCTTTCACCGACAACGCTATCGGGAAGCGACGCAGGCCGTCGGTAAGATCGGATCACATGTCCTGGAATGGGCGGTGTGCCGCGAAATTCCACTGGATCAGGTCGGCTACACGCTGGGCTGGGGCACCCGTCCACAGGCATATGCCGCCGCGGTGGAGCGGATGAAAACCGCCTTGGATGCGTTGTGCGAACTGTGGGGGCTTGCGCGCTGAACGCAACGGCCACATGTCCTTTGCCGCTTGCGGCGTCGACCATCTTGAAGTTTCGATGCGACCGGTCGGGCCTGCCACTGCCGACGCCTCGTCTATCACGCGTCGGCACGCACGAACGGCGCCTGTGCGCCGAGGAACCCGGCGTGATGGTTTTGGGTTGAAGTTGATGGAAAACCTGCTTCTCCTGCTTCCCGATCGGCCGCAATCCGTCGTCGTGCGCTATCTCCTCACGACGCTGATCGTGGGGATTTGTTTTCTGCTCCAGGTCGGCGTGGAGATGCAGTCGGGATTCTTCGGGTTCTTCCTGCTGCTCCCGGGAATATTCATCGCATCGCTGATCTTCGATCGGGGCTCCGGGTTCTACGCCACTGTGCTGAGCACCGCGCTCTCGGTCCTCGTCCTCATGCGGCCCGGTGGCGGTTTTGGCCTGCTATCCCAGCATCTCGTCCCGCTGGTTCTGTTCCTGCTCATCGGGCTCGGCCTTGCGACGGTGAGCGAGGGCTACGCAAGGCACTCGAAAGAGCGGTTCGTGCCGAACGCGTCAAGGATCTGGCGCTGTCTGAGCTTAACCATCGCATTCGCAACGATCTCGCCATGATGGCATCGGTGTTGGAGCTGCAGACGCGCGCACAGACCGACCCTGGCGCCAAGGCGGCATTTCGTTCCGCGGTCGGACGAATCCACGTCATCGCCAATGCACATGACCACCTGTTGCCGCGCGACGATCAGTCGTCGATCGACATGAAGGAGTATCTCACCGATTGCTGCCGGCATCTGGCCGACACGCTGCGCGACGTGCGGCCGATTGCGGTCAATGTAGAGGCGGATCCCATCTACCTGCCGAGCGACAAGGCCGTACCCGTCGGCCTGATGGTGAACGAGCTCGCGACCAATGCTTTCAAATACGCATTTCCCGACGACCGGGCGGGCACGATCACGGTACGCTTCCGAAACAGGAGCGCTCGGGAGTTGGAGTTGGTCGTCGAGGACAACGGCAAAGGCTGTCCGCACGGTGCGAAGGAGGGCTTGGGCTCCCGTATCGTGCGGCTGCTCGCCCAGCAATTGAAGGGCGACGTGACAACCGAGTCCCCGGGGCCGGGATGCCGGAAAATTATCGCCTTTCCGGCGGGCGAACGCTGATGCGACGGGACGCTGCTTCCACTCCGCGGGCTCCGCGAAATCGTAGCCGGAGGCGGGCGCGCTGCAGCGTCGAAGGAGAGCGATCGGACGTCAGCGGTCGCGGCGTCGATCCGCCGTCTGTCGGTTGGACGATGCTTTTTCGTTGAGGATGGCCTTGAACTCCTCCTCCAAGGCCGCCAGCGTTTCCAACCACGCGGCGGCATTGAGCAGGCGAGGGGTCCCGACGCGGCTGGTGGTCTCGTCTTGCGGGTCTTTCAGCACCGCAGAGCTCTTTCCATCCATGGCACTACTCCACTCTAATCGCATCTCCAGGAACGAATTCCCGCGAAGGATTCTTTGGCCCTCCTTCATGCGCCGGTAGGGTTAAAGCCCGGTTAATGGCGCTTTGGTGCGATGCCTCCGGACGTGCCGGCGCGACCTCATGTGGATCAATTTCAAAACGGGAGTCCGGTCAGGTGGGACCGCGCAGACCCTCTGGATGCAAGGAAGCGCCTGCGGCGCGCCCCGCGACCAGACGATTTTGCGGGTATTTCGACCTTAATTCCCCAAAAGATGGGGTGGGATTGGCCGGGGTGGTCGCGGAGTGGTGTAGTTAGAACGCGGCCTATTGGGTTGCCGGCCGCTGGCCCACCTGGCCAGCCGGTCGGCACCATAGCTTGCGATCTCAAATCCGGATCGTGCAACCTTCTCGAGCTGAGCGTCCTCGGTGTTACTGGTCCGGCTGCGTCGGAGCAGCCGCGCGATCCGCCGACATCCCAGCTTGATGGCCGGCTGGCCGAGGTGGCGCGACGTCTGCCGCCAGGGACTCCGCGATTTGATAGTTGTTGGCTACCCGCACCCAGGAATCCCGCAGCCGATTGAAGAATGTTCGCGTCTCTTCGTCGCGCGCCGTTTGAGCTTGATCGGCGCACATCGCAGCCCGGTTAAAGGCTTCCTCGGCTGTGGTCATGGCAACACCCCTGCGCATTTCTTCCAGCAATACAAATACCGCCCGTGGAATTGGTTCCGCTGGAGCAACACGAGTCAGTGGCGGTCGAGATCTCCGTTCGGGGAGCCCGGGCGTCCGACGGTCACTTGTGCAGGGTCTGCCGCTTCGTGCGCAATCTCTTCGGCCTTGGCCTGAAATTCTGCGGCAAGGGTGCGTAGGCGCCTGGCAACGCCGAGGTCGATCGTAGCCCGCGAGAGACCGAGCAGGGCTTCGGCCTGTCGTCGGAAATACATTGCTCGTTCCATTTTAATCCTCCCCCTTGGCGGGGACGGTTCCAGTCAAGTGCGATCAACGGCACAACTGCGGCTTCGTTCCAGCTTCGGCTGGCCGGCGCCCCTGTTGCGGACGTGTCGCACTACGCCTCGAGACGATGGCACTTTCGGTGGCGTCCGGCTGTGAGGCGCATCACATCCGGCGCGCTCATGCGTCGAAAGGGCCTTCGGGATCGGGGAAATCCGCCGGCCGATCATGCCGCGGCGACGAGCCCGGCACGCGCCGTCCGGGCCTGGTCCCTCAGCGCAATACATCGCCCGAGGCGTTCGACCCCGGAACTACTGGCGGCGTTTTCGGTTGAATTGGGAACGAGGCAACAGAGGATTAGACATGAGAACCTTTCTGCTAACGGTGACGGCGGCTGCCGCCGTGCTGACGTCTGCGCCCTTGCTGACCGGGACTGCGACGGCAGCTTCCCGCCAATTGGCGCAGGTCGACGTTCAGATCGCGCCACCGGCGGTCCGGATCGAGGAAGACCGCCGTCCGGGAGTGGTGATCGAGGAACGGCGCCGGGTTGCTCCGGGGGTGGTGATCGAGGGCACGGATGGCCGGCGGCGTGATTGCGTGACCCGCTCGGAGAGCGAGACCCGCAATGGCGTGACGGTTACGGAGCGGGAGCGGGATTGCCGTTAAGGCCGGCGCGCACCCGCCAGGCGTGAAATGGCCCCCGTGTCAGGGGGCCATTTCCTTTCACGAAGGAAGGTGCCGCCGGAAACGAGCGGATCGCCCGCTACGTTTCCTTCTCGAATCCCTCTTGCGGGATGAACTGCGACATCTTCCTGGTGGGCCTTGGCCGGCGCCGGTCGCTCCGTCCGCCCAACGTGCCGGCGCGCGGGCTGCGGCGCCGCCGCGCCTACATAATTCGGTGAGTCGATCGCTCCCGGACCTGCGCCCATTGCTCCTGCAATTCCCGCAGCGACCCCTAGCCCATGCCGGCTTTCCGGCCGCGCTCCGTCAGGTAAACTGGCGTCAAGCGACCTTACGCGGGAGAGATGCACCATGGACGCACGAAGCGATGACGTCATTCGAATAGGCAGCTTGGAGCTTCGCTTCCTTGTGGATGAGACCCGGGCTGCGGGAAGCGTCGTCGTGTTTGAGTTCGTTGTGCCGCCGAACGCGCGGGTGCCGGCACCTCATTATCACCGCGAGGTCGATGAGGTGGTTTACGTCCTTGATGGCACCGTCACGACCACTCTCGATGGTCGCAAGCACGAGCTTCGCCCTGGGGAAAGCCTATTCGTGCCGCGCGGAAGCGTGCACAACCATGAAAATTTCCACCCGGAGACGGCGCGGGCTCTGATCACGTTGACGCCGGGATCCATTGGACGGCGCTATTTCGAGGAGGTGGCGCGAGAGGTGAACGTGCCGGGAAAACCTGACTTGGCCAAGATAAAGGAGATCATGCTGCGGCATGGTCTCGTGCCCGCCTGAGGGCGATGGGGTTCTTGTCGGCTTGCGCGTCCGCTGGCCCGTCGATCGGGAGCGACTGCCCACGACCGATGCCGCAGGCCGGCGACGGTTGGATCGAGAAATGTTTTGCCGGCGTTTCGTTATCGACCGGCAGGCGGCGCCACCGGTTCGTCACGGAATCCCGCCCGGTCGAGCGCGCGGCGGACGCTGCCTGACGCCTTGGACTGCTCCAGAAATGCGCTGACATAGGCCAGCGCGTTCGGCCGGTTCTTCGCTACGGCGATGGCAATGCCGGTTTGCTGGAAGCCTCCGTCGACGATGCGGGAGCCCGGCAGCTGCGCCACGAACGGTGGGAGCGAATCGCGCGACAGTGCGAAGGCGTCGGCCTTGCCCGTTCGCAGCATCGCCACGGCTTCTTCCACCGAGGTCGCCGCGGTGATCCCGGTATTCTTCAGTGTGCGGCCGGCGGCGCGGATCGTGGTCGTGTTGGCGATGCCGACCACGCGGACATTGGGGCGATCGACTTCGGCGAGGGTTTTGATGCCGGACGCGCGCGTGACCATGTAGGTGCTCTCGATCAGGCAATAGTTCGGCCCGAAGCCGACCCGCTTCCTGCGCTCGTCATCGACGGGCAGGAAGGAAACATCGATGGCGCCGGATTCGACGGCATCGGTAGCCAGGCCCGAATTGGGCACGACCATGAACTCCGGCGTAACGCCGAGCTGCTGCGCGAGCTCGTTGAAGAGATCGACGGTGACGCCACGCGGGCGTCCGTCCGCGTCCTTTACGGCAAAGAACGCCGAAAGCGCCGGCGCGTAGACGATGCCGGCGCGGAGCTTGCCGGTGGGAACGAGTTCTTTCATGGCGGCGGTCTCGTCGTTGGCCCTGGCGATATTGGTCCCGCCGGCGAACAGCATCGCTGCCAGCAGCAGCGTGACCGGTTGGAAGCGCTTCACAGGGGGCTCCTCCTCATGGGCGCACCGGTCGGATCGCCGCAGCGGCTGCACCGCCGCGTCCCGGCAGAGGTGGCGTTCGCTTGTCTCAGGCGCGCGCGCATGCTGCCGTCGCGCTGCATGCCGCTTGTACGACACCGGCATCCGCTTTGCATCAGGCGGTAAATGCTTTCATCCTTGCAGAGATGGTCGGCTCGCTGATCGCGGGCGTTCGTGTCGCAGTCGAACCAGTGGATGACGATCGTGGCGTCGATCGCTTGCGTTTCGTTCGCCGCTCACCGCCCGCGCGCAGAAAACTGCAGGGCCACCCTGGGCGGCCCTGCAGCGAGATGTTTCGCCCTGTTATTGTTCTGCTTTGGAAAGTGACGTCTTCTCACTGCTGAAGCGACAGGGAGAAAACCACAAGAGCGTGTCTTCGTTCCCGCTGCCGCCGAAAGAATGTACTGACGGACCTGCACCGCAAATCGACTGACGGGTTTTTGCCCGGGAGTGCACTTTTGCCGGCGCGATCTCGATAAGAGCGCCGTTGCAGCGATACTTGATGCGATACCGCAATCCATCATCCGCAATCGTGCAAGCGTGAGATGGGAATCGCAAGGCTCGAGCGTGCGCGCCCTTGCCGCAAGAATGATTTGAGGAACAAGCCGGACGTTCGAACGTTCGCAAGCGGGCCGGCGTTCGCGCGCGCGACAGGGAAAACACGTTTTTTCTGAAGGCTGAGAGGTGAAGACGATGATCAATCGGGTGCGCAGCCGCATGGCGCTGCGGCGGCATGAAAAACAACGGCAACGATTGAGCTCGTACGACACCACGCGCGTGCCGGTCGTCGGATTTCTACTGAGTGTCGGGACGCTGTTGTTCTTCGGCCTGATCGGCCTGAGCGCCTGGTTCGAGCCCGCACTTCCCGATGCCGCAGCGAAATTGCGGCTGGCG
>DASSJW010000326.1:0-5995 GCA_035690995.1 Xanthobacteraceae bacterium | reverse complement strand
CGAATCCCGCTATCTAGCTGCCCTATCGCCATCCCCATAGATAGGGTCGCAGCCACAAGACACACGAGTAGTGCTGTTTTCTGTACGCGTGGGTCTCGACGGTTCATGCCTCGCATTGTGACATGAGGCGATAGCCCATTGGAAGAACAGTCAAGCCCGCCACAATCAAAGGGGCCGCACACTCTCCCATTGAGGCACGCTGGTGGGCGCTGACCGCGCGCTTGTTCGACTTGCCGTCTAATTCGAGCAGGAGGCTATAAGCCGCAATGTGCTTGGCTTTGTTCTCGACCAGCGGGTTGGGCCGGACGGCCGCGAGGGCGTTTACGAATTCGCAATCGCCCCGCGTCCGCGACGACTGCTTGGCGAAGTGCTCATCGATGAACCGAGCGCAAAGGTCGGCAACGTAGGCGCTTCGCGCTCCGCCCGGTTCTCGCCGACCGGGTCGCTGCCGGCGTCGACATCGCGCTTGAGGCGCTTGGCTTGTTCACGCGCCGCCGTGACCGACCAGTCCGGGAATGAGCTGATGGTGAGACCGCGCTCGCGGCCATCCACCTTGCGCCGGTAATTGACCACGAACGAGCGCGCCGCCGCTGCCGTGACCCGGATGCCGAACCCTGTCGTCTCGGTGTCGTATTCGATAACGTTGCCACGTTCCGGCGCCGGCAGCGCCTTCACGATCTTGTCCGTCAGCCGCTGTGCCGTGGTCATTGGGGGTCTCGTGTCCGCGTTGTGTCCGCACCCGCACGTCGTGCCGAAGTGTGTGTCCGCTCAAAGACTTGTTGGAATGCCGTGCAAACGGCTATCGTAGCAGCGGGGAAACGATGACGAAAAGCACACCCGGGGATGGAATCGGCCAACCGGTCATCCGCAAGGAAGATACGGCGCTGGTGACCGGGCAAGGCCGGTTCAGCGACGACCTCGACCTTGCCGGCCAGGTCTATGCGGTCATGGTGCGCTCGCCGCATGCGCACGCCCGCATCCGCGCCATCGAGGCCGCCGCCGCCCTGGCGCTGCCCGGCGTCATCGCCGTGCTCACGGGCGCGGATGCGATCGCCGACGGTCTCAAGCCGATTCCGCACCGGCCGCTCATCGGCCCCCCCGATATCGCACTCGGCAAGCCCGACACGTCGGACAAGTTCCTCGCCCCCCATCGGGTGCTTCCCCATGACAAGGCTCGCTTTACCGGCGAGGCCGTCGCCATGGTGATCGCGGAAAGCATGAGCGTCGCGAAAGACGCCGCCGAACGTGTGCGCGTCGACTTCGAGCCGCTTCCCGCGGTGACCGACACGGTCGCAGCGGCCGACGCGCACGCCCCGCAGCTCTGGGACGAAGCTTCCTCGAACGTCTGCATCGATGCCGAGGTTGGCGACGCCGCCGCGACCGCGGCCGCGTTCGCGCACGCGGCACATGTGGTCAAGCTCGAGACCTGGATCCAACGCGTCACCGGCGTGCCGCTCGAGCCGCGCGCCGCCATCGGCAGCTATGACGCGGCGAGCGGCCGCACCACGCTCTACGCCGGCAGCGGCGGTGTCGTCCGGCAGAAGCACGAGCTCGCGGGTGTTCTCGACGTCCCGCCCGACCGCGTTCGGGTGGTGTCCGGCGACGTCGGCGGCAATTTCGGCACCCGCAATGCGTTCTATCCCGAGTTCGCGCTCGTCGCCTGGGCGTCGCGACGCATTGGCCGTCCGGTCAAGTGGACGTGCGAACGTCAGGAAGCCTTTCTCAGCGATTACCAGGGCCGCGATCTCTTCGTGAGCGCGGAGCTTGCGCTTGACAGTGCTGGACGATTTCTGGCGCTGCGGGGATCGCTCATCGGCAATGTCGGCGCGCACACCGTGTCGTTCGTGCCGCTCATCAAGGGCGTGTCGGTGATCTCCGGCGTCTACCGCATTCCGGCGGCGTGCCTGCGCGCGCGCGCCGTCATGAGCAATACACCGCCCACCAACCCCTATCGCAGCGCCGGCCGGCCCGAGGCCATGTTCGTGATCGAGCGATTGATCGACCTCGCGGCCGCTGCCCACGGCTTCGATCGGATCAAGCTGCGGCGGCGTAACCTGATTGGCGCCGACGCGACGCCCTACACCAACCCGCTCGGCCTGACCTACGACGGCGGCGAATATGAGCGAGTGATGGATTGCGCGCTTTCGCTCGGACACTGGGATGGCTTCGCGCAACGCCGGCGCGCCGCGGCCCGCCGCGGAAAACGCCGCGGCATCGCCGTCGCCAATTACATCGAGTTCACCACCGGGGCGCCGCGCGAGTGGACCAAAGTGACGGTGGCGCCCGAGGGCCGCGTGGACGTGGCGATCGGAACGCTGTCGAGCGGACAAGGCCACCAGACCAGCTTCGCGCAACTCGTCACCGATTGGCTCGGCGTGCCGCTCGATTGCATCCGTTTGATCCAGGGCGATACCGATATCGTGCCGGTGGGCGGCGGATCCCATTCCGGCAGGTCGATGCGGCTCGCGGGCATCGTCATCGGCAAGGCGTCGGACACGTTGATCGCCAAGGGCAAGCGGATTGCCGCCCACGTGCTCGAAGCGGCCGAGCACGACATCGAATTCTCCGGCGGCCATTTCACCGTGCAAGGTACCGACCGTTCCATCGGCATATTCGAGGTCGCGCGTGAAGCGTGCCTGCGCAAAGATCTTCCCGACGACTTGGCGGGGCCGCTGGCGGCGGAATGCGATCATACTGTCGCGGTCGGCGGCTTTCCCTATGGCAGCCATGTCTGCGAAGTCGAGATCGACCTCGAATTGGGGACGATCGAGATCGTCGGCTACGCCGCCGTCGACGACGTCGGCCGCGCCGTCAATCCTCGCATATTGCATGGCCAGTCCCATGGCGGGATCGCACAAGGGATCGGGCAGGCGTTGCTCGAAAGCTGCGTCTACGACCGGGAGAGCGGCCAGTTGCTGTCGGGCTCGTTCACGGACTATGCCATCCCGCGGGCCGACGATCTCCTCCCCTTCGCCACCGAGATCAGCGAGGTGCTTTCGCCCAACAATCCGCTCGGCGTGCGCGCCGGCGGCGAAGGCGGCACCACGCCCACGCTCGCGGTGGTGGTCGGTGCGGTGGTCGACGCGCTCAAGGAGTTCGGCGTCACGCACATGGAAATGCCAGTCACCCCCGAGCAGGTCTGGCGCGAGATAGCAGGGAAACGGGCGCCCGCTCCCACTTAGCAGCGCTCCCGCTGGAATCGGAGACCGCTCTAGGTTATTGGGTTGACGCGTTTGCCGCGGCGAACGTGCCTGTCCCCGGATTTAGCCCCATAGGCGCTAAGTTAAAGTCGTCATCGCCGGGCGTGATCCGGCAATCCCTCTTCTTTGCTAAGATTCGTCTGCCAAGATGATGGATGCGCGGGTCAAGCCGGCGCATGACGACCTGGACGAACCTTTAGCTTATGATCAAGCTAGGGGCAGGTTTTCGTGCAACAACGCTTGGAGAGACGTGCATGGCCAACGAAATTGTCACCGCCCGCAAGGGACCGGTGCTCGAAATTACGCTCAATCGCCCGGAGATCGGAAACGCCGCCTCCGACGCCATGGCGGTGGAATTGACCAAGCTCCTGCTCGGCGCCGGAGAAAGCTCCGAGATCGTGGTGTTGCGCGGCGCCGGGGACGATTTCTGCGTCGGCCGCGAGACCATGGGCAAACGTCCGCCCGGCCAGCAGCCGGATGCGCTCGAACTGCGCCGCCGCAACGACGTGGTCTTCAACTGCTACGGCGCCTTCCGCCGCTGCGAAATCCCGGTCATTGGGGTGGTGCGCGGGCGCGCCTTCGGCTTCGGCTGCGCCATCGCCGCCGTGTGCGACATCACGCTTGCGGCCGACAGCGCCAAGTTTCAGGTTCCGGAAATGGCGCACAACATCATGCCGACCATGGTGATGTCGGCGCTGGTCGACCGCGTGCCGCGCAAGGCCATGACCTATCTGGTCTGGTCCACCGCCGTGGTCAGCCCGGCGCGGGCGCGCGAGGCCGGGATCGTGAGCGAGATTTTCCCCGCCGCCGAGCTCGACTCCGCGGTCGATGCGCTGTGCGAGCAGATCATGAAAGCGCCGCGACCGGCGCGGGTGGGCTGCAAGGATTATGCCCGCGCGGCACTCGACATGGACGTCACCGGCGCGATCGAATACGCCCGCAGCATCCACGCCGTGATCAACTCCTCGAGCGAGATGCTTCCCAAGGGACACAAGTAGAGGCGCGCAGACGATGTCGCCCCGCAACGTTGACCTCGACAAGTTCCGGCTGCGATCCTTCGTCGAGAAGCTGATCGCTATCGGTGAAATGGAGGTCCACGAGGAGGCGGTTTCGCTTGCCGATCTCAGTGCCGTCATCGAGGCCTCGTCGAAGGCAAAATATTTCAAGCGGGTCGGCGCCGAGCAGTACGAGATGGTGGCGGCCGTGTCCGGCAGCCGGCGACGGCTCGCCGCCGCCTTCGGCACCGACGAGCGCAGCGTGATCCACGAATACATGCGGCGGATGAACGATCCGCAACCGATCGTCGAAGTGCCGTCCTCAGACGCGCCGGTGCATCAAGTGGTGCTTGAGGGCGACGACATCGACTTGGCCAAACTGCCGTTCCATCTCCAGCACGAGCTCGACGGCGCACCCTATATCTCGTCGGGCATCGACTACAGCGTAGACCCCGCCACCGGCCGGACCAATGTCGGCTGCCGCCGCTTGATGTTCCGCGACCGCCGCACCATGCGCGCGAACCTCTCGCAGCCGTCCGATCTCAAGAACTGCTACATCGCCTGCGTCGAGCGCGGGCAGACATTGCCGGTGAGCTTCGCCATCGGCTCGCATCCGCTGGATTATCTGGCCGCCGGGCTGCGGCTGCCGACCGACGAGTTCGCCCTGGTGGCGACCTTGCGCGGCGAACCGGTCCCGATGGTGCGCGGGCTCACCAACGGGGTGCTGGCGCCGGCCGACGCGGAGATGATCATCGAAGGCTATTTCGACGCCCTCGGCTATCGCGAGCAGGAAGGCCCTTACGGCGAATTCTACGGTTTCTACGGGCCGGTCCACATGGACCCGGTCTTTCACGTCACCGCCGTCACCATGCGCAAGGACGCCCTGCACCAGACGGTCTTCCACAGCGGCGGCCACCTGGGCTGGACCGAGTCGGGCAATCTCGGCGGGCTCAATGCCGAGCTGCAGATTTGGAAGGTCTTGCGCGCCGCCGGCATCGAGCCCGCCGCACTGTTGGGCGTGCCGGCATCGAACGGACGGCAACACGTGCGCGTCGCACTGCGCCGGGGACGGCGCGGGGAGGCGCGGCTCGCGATCTCAGCACTCCATGCCATCCCCAGGGTGAAGCACGTCTTCGTCGTGGACGACGACGTCGACGTCTTTTCCGAGGAGCAGATGGAGTGGGCCATGGCGACCCGCTTCCGCGCGGCGAGCGATATCGTGATCGCGACCGGCTATCCCGGCTTCTACATGGACCCGACCCGGGACGAGAACGGACTGGTCGACAAAGCAGGCTTCGATCTGACCGCCCCTTACAGCATTCCCGATACGATCGAAACCCGGCGGCCGCGGGCGCCGCGTTTCAAGGCGCAAAGACGCCACGACAATGCGAGTGAGGCGCTGAAATCCGGGCCGATGTTCTTCTATCAGATCATGGAGGCGCTCGGCAGCACGGACGGGCGCGAAGTCGCGCTTGAGCTCCACGCCCTGCATGAGCAAGGCACGGTGACGCGGCTGCGCGACGGCGAATGGGCGCTCAAGGATAAGCAAGTGTAGGATGGGCGCCCCGGATTTCGCTGCGCTCCAGCCGGGGTAGCGAGCAAGAGATGTCCAATCCGTGGCCTGCCCTGGTACTCCTTGCGTTCGCGCTGCTGCCGCTGGCGGCAACGGCGCAGGACCTGCCGTCGCGGCCGATGCGCATCATCGTGCCCAATCCTCCCGGCGGAGCGGGCGACATCAGCGCGCGGCTGGTCGGGCAGAAATTGAGCGAAAGCCTGGGCCAGCCCGTTGTCGTTGAAAAC
>DASSJW010000325.1:0-6101 GCA_035690995.1 Xanthobacteraceae bacterium | reverse complement strand
TGACGACGTCGCCCGCGATCGAGCCGCTCGCGCCGCCGTCGCCGAGCTGCAGGGTGCCGGCGTTGATGGTGGTCCCGCCGGTATAGCTGTTCGCGCCCGACAGCGTCAGCGTGCCGTTGCCGACCTTCACCAGCGAGCCGCCGGTGCCGCCGAACGCGCCGCCGTCCTGGATGGTGCCGCTGACGGTCGTCGAGAGATCATTGCTGCCGACCGTGAGCTGGTTCTGGCCAAGCAGGAATGTTCCGGCGCCCGCAATCGAGCCGGCCGTGACCTGGTTGGTGCCGGCAGGCCCGGACGTGCCGGAAAAATCGACGATGCCGCCGGCATTGGCGGTGAGCCGCGCATTGCCACCGTTGCCGTTGTTCTGGAAGAACGTAGTGCCGCCGGAGTTGGTGATGACGGTCACGTTGCCGGCCGTGCTCGTGTCCAAGAAACGGACGGTGTTGCTGTTGGTAATGAAAGCGTTGCCCCCGGTGCTGGTGTCGTGGAATTCAACTCTGCCCAAGTTGGTGATGGCGACGATGCCGGCCGAGGCGGAGTCGAACAAACGCAGGAGACCGGGGGGGTTGTTGAGGAAAGGAGAGAGGCCGGGACTGAGCGTTCCTGAGTTCTGGTTGAAGGTTCCATTATTGATGAAGGCAGCGGCGGCAGGCGTGGGCATGGCGAGGACAGTGCTCGCCAAGAGCGAAGAGAGACGCTGCCACTTGCGAGGGCACGGGTCTTTCAATTCGGCATCCCCCGAATGTAGAGATTATTCCTCTCGCCGCCCCGCCCCCACCTGAAGCGTGCCTGTCGGTCGATATTCCCGCTCGGCGTGTCCGGATTGCCACACTTTTGAGATGAGTATCCCTCAGCGCTCCCGCCGATAGCTCCGGGCGCAGCCAGAGCGCGCGCCGGAAATAGTGCGATTGGTCCGCCCGCCGCGGAGCCCAAGCGCCATGCAGGCACGCAGTCACGCGTGTGTAGACTGCGGAGACTTGTCCGCGGATGCCGGACATCCGCGCCTCAATCGCGAGTCGAATCAAAAACGTGGATGGCCGTGACAAGCAAAGCCATGACGCGGAGGGAGGTCGAGCGACCGCTGCGATGGTTGGCAATAGATCAGGCGCCGGACGTCACACGTCCACTTTCAGGGCGGCGATGAACGCCTCCTGCGGGATCTCCACCTTGCCGAACTGGCGCATGCGCTTTTTGCCTTCCTTCTGCTTCTCCAGCAACTTGCGCTTGCGCGTGACGTCGCCGCCGTAGCACTTCGCGGTCACGTCCTTGCGGAAGGCGCGCACGGTCTCGCGGGCGATGATCTTGCCGCCGATGGCGGCCTGGATCGGCACCTGGAACATGTGTGGTGGGATGAGCTCCTTGAGCTTCTCCACCATGGCCCGGCCGCGGCTTTCCGCGCGGGTGCGGTGAACCAGCATGGAGAGCGCGTCGACCGGATCGGCGTTGACCAGGATCTGCATCTTTACCAGGTCGGCGGGCTTGTAGTCGGTGAGGTGATAGTCGAACGAGGCGTAGCCCTTCGACACCGACTTCAGGCGATCGTAGAAATCGAACACTACTTCGTTGAGCGGCAGGTCGTACTTCACCATGGCGCGATTGCCGACATAGGTGAGCTCGACCTGGACGCCGCGACGGTCCTGGCAGAGCTTGAGCACGCTGCCGAGATAGTCATCCGGCGTCAGGATGGTGGCGCGGATCCAAGGTTCGTTGATCTCCTCGATCTGCATCGGGTCCGGCATGTCGACCGGATTGTGGATCTCGATCTCCTTCCCGTTGCGCAGCTTGATCTTGTAGATGACCGAGGGGGCGGTTGCGATCAGGTCGAGATTGAACTCGCGCTCAAGTCGCTCCTGGATGATTTCGAGGTGCAGCAGGCCCAGAAACCCGCAACGGAAACCGAAGCCGAGGGCGGCCGACGTTTCCATCTCGTAGCTGAAGCTCGCGTCGTTGAGCCGCAGCCTGCCCATGGCGGCGCGCAGGTCTTCGAACTGTGCGGCATCGACCGGAAACAAGCCGCAGAACACGACCGGAATGGCCGGACGAAAGCCGGGCAGCGCCTCGGTCACCGGCTTCCTGTCATCGGTGATGGTGTCGCCGACGCGGGTGTCGGCCACATCCTTGATCGAGGCGGTGAGAAAGCCGATCTCGCCCGGACCGAGTTCGTCCACGTTGAGGAGCTTCGGCGTGAACACGCCGACGCGATCCACCTCGTAGGCGGCGCCGGTACCCATCATGCGGATGCGGTCGCCCTTCTTGAGCACGCCGTCGACGATGCGCACCAGCACGATGACGCCGAGATAGCTGTCGTACCAGCTGTCGACCAGCAGCGCCTTGAGCGTCGCGCCGCGGTCGCCGCGCGGCGGCGGCAGGCGCGTGACGATGGCCTCGAGCACTTCGGGAACATTGAACCCGGTCTTCGCCGAGATCAGGATGGCGTTCGAGGCGTCGAGCCCGATCACGTCCTCGATCTGCTGCTTCACCTTCTCCGGCTCGGCCGCCGGCAGATCGACCTTGTTGAGGACCGGCACCACTTCGTGATTGTTCTCGATCGCCTGGTAGACGTTGGCAAGCGTCTGCGCCTCCACGCCCTGGGAGGCGTCGACCACCAGCAGCGAGCCTTCGCAGGCGGCGAGCGAGCGGTTGACCTCGTAGGCGAAATCGACGTGGCCCGGCGTGTCGATCAGGTTGAGCACATAGTCCTTGCCGTCGCGCGCGCGATAGTTCAGGCGCACGGTCTGCGCCTTGATGGTGATGCCGCGCTCGCGCTCGATATCCATGGAATCGAGCACTTGCTCCACCATCTCGCGCTCGGCCAGACCACCGGTCGACTGGATCAGCCGGTCGGCCAGTGTCGACTTGCCGTGGTCGATATGGGCGATGATGGCGAAGTTGCGGATATTGTCGATTGCCGCATTCATGGCGCGCGCATTAGCATTCATGTTCGCAAGCGGCAAGCACGGCCGGCTTGGCGTCTGATCTGTCCTCGACGACTGGGCGGCCGGCGGTTCACTCCGCCGCCATCTGCTGCTCGACCAGGAAAGGCTCGAGCAAGACCGGCTGGCCGGCGCGCGCCACGATCACGTGGCCGGGCGGAACCGGCTTCCACTGCGAGCGCTCGCCGTCGAGCGGCTCCGACACGACCACCACGTTGCCGCCGGACTCCTGATAGTAGAGCGAATTGGCGGTGTCGTTGGCGGAATAGCGGAACGCGTAGAGGTCGCGGCCATTGGAGAGCGCCGAGGTGAAGCGCAGCGGCTCCTTGTAGCCCTTGCCGCTGACCATGTCGGTGATGGTCGCGAGCACGCGCTTGGTTGCCCCGACCGGATCCTTGTCGCCCCCGGCGCCGAGAATGGCGAGAAACACCGCTTCCGAGTCGGTCGTGCCGATGCGCGAGCCGTAGACCTCATCGGGAATCAGCGCCTCGACTTTCCGGCGCAGGCGCGACCAGTTGCCGATCAGGCCGTTGTGCATGAACAGCCAGCGGCCGCAGGCGAAGGGGTGGCAGTTCGGGCGCGTGATCGGGGTGCCGGTCGAGGCGCGCACATGGGCAAAATAGAGATGCGAGCGGATGTGGCGGCAGAGATAGCGCAGGTTCTCGTCCGACCAGGCCGGGCGGACCTCGCGGTAGAGCCCTGGCTCGCTGTGGTGGCCGTACCAGCCCATGCCGAAGCCGTCACCATTGGTGGCCGCGGTCGACTCCAGCGCCCGCTGGCTCTGCACCACCAGGGAGTGGGCGGGCGCGGTCACGTATTGTTCCAGCGGGATGGTCTCGCCGCGATAGGCAATCCAGCGGCACATAGGCAGCTCCGAAGCAGGCATCCAAAGCATCGCCGGCTGATGCGGCAAAGCGATGGCAGCCGGCTTTGGCCTTGATATGGACCTCCTCGCCGCATCATGCCATAGCCTCGCCGCCTAAATGGGGGGGCAAACCGGGGTAGGGTGCGTTCAATGTCGGCCATGACGGACGCCGGGCGCCGCGGCCTCGCGGTTATCGACCGGCTGCTCGACGCCCTTGTCGACCCGGCGCGGCGCGAGCGCACGGTGGTCGCCGTCCTTCTCGCCTATGCCGGGCTGTGGACGCTTTACGCCGCCATTGCCAAGGGCAGCCAGGACATTCACGCCGACATGTCCGAGCAGTTCGTGCTCGCGCGCGAATTGGCGCTGGGCTACCCCAAGCATCCGCCGCTCGCGATGATGGTGGTGCGGGCCTGGTTCACCGTGTTTCCCACCGCGGACTGGGCCTATTACCTGCTTGCGATGGCGAATGTCGCCCTGACGCTGTGGATCACATGGCGGCTGGCGGCGCGCTTCCTCGACGCAGAGAAGCGCGTCGTGGGACTGGCGTTGCTGACTTTGGTGCCGTTCTTCAATTTCCACGCACTCAAGTTCAACGTGAACACGGTGCTGATGCCGGTATGGGCGGCGACGACGCTCTGGTTCCTGCGCTCGTTCGAGACCCGTCGCCCGCTCGATGCCGCGCTCGCGGGGCTCGGCGCCGCCGCCGCCATGTACGGCAAGTACTGGTCGGTCTTCCTGCTGCTCGGACTCGGCGTCGCGGCCCTCGCGGATCCGCGCCGCGCGGCCTATTTCCGCTCCCCGGCGCCGTGGATCACGACCGCCGTCGGAGCGCTGGCGCTGGCGCCGCACGGGCTCTGGCTGATTCGCAACGATTTCATGCCGTTCTCCTACGCGGTCGTTGTGCACGGGGCGGCTTCGCTGGCCTCCACCGTCGGCAGCGTGCTGGGTTACGTCGCCGGCAGCGTGGCCTATATCGCGGTCCCGCTGCTGATCGTGCTCGTCGCGGCGCGGCCAAGTGCCGCCGCCCTCAGGGATATGGCCTGGCCGAGGTCGCCCGAGCGCCGGCTCGCGGCGGCGGCCTTCTGGGCGGTGTTGCTGGCGCCGGCCCTGGTCGCGCCGTTCACCGGCGTGCGCCTGGTATCGCTCTGGTCAATGTCGGCCTGGACGCTGCTCCCGGTCATGCTGTTGTCGTCACCGCTCGTGATGATCAGCCGTCGCGATGCCGCGGGTATTGTCACGCTCGCGGTCGTGTTCCCTTTCGTCATGGTCGCACTCGCTCCGGCGGTCGCTTTCGCGATCCATCGCGCCGGTCCGGCTGCCCTCACCGCGCACTCCGCGATGCTGGCGGGACCGGTCGAGCGGCTGTGGCGCGAAACCTCCGACCGGCCGTTGCGGGTGTTCGGCGGCTTCGTGGAGTTGGCTGACGGCGTGCCGTTCTATCTGCCGAGCCACCCGGTCGCCGCGCACGTGCTCGACGGCCCCGTCTCCCAGGCGATGGAGGCGCGCATCGGTCGCGATGGAATTGTGATGGTCTGCCCGGCGCGTGATCCGGAACGTCCCGTGACGGGCCAGTGCGTCGACCGCGCAATCGCACGGGCGCGGTGCTCGCTGCCCGGCATGCAGGTGGAGGTCGAGGTGCGCCGCCGCTACCTCGGCGTCGGCGGTACGCGCGAGCGCTATCTGATCGTGACCATCCCGCCGATGCAGGCGGACAAGCTGCCTCCGTTGCGGGATCTCGTTGCGGAATACGCGGCGGGTCGGTTCAAAACGGAGCGAGGGCAGCCCTGATCAGCACGGTCAGGTTCTGCAGCGCCGACTGCTGGCGCGCGAGTGAGCGCTCGAACTCGGCGTAGGAGCGATCGAACCGCTCCAGCTCGCTGCGCTTTTGGGCCTCGTCGAGGAAGGAATAGGTCAGCGCGTTGCGCGCGATCGCTTTCAGCGTCGGGTAACCGAGCCCCTGGTCGTGGACGGCGCGGAAATATTCGTTGGTCATATTGATGCGAGACACGCCGGCATCGTCGGTCGAGATCACCACCGGCACGCCGGCGGCCAGGTAAGTGGCGAGCGGGTGGTTCTTCCCGTGCACGCCGAGAATGATAGCGTTGCTGGAGAGGTTGATCTCGACCGCGACCGGGCGTTGGCGCATTTCCGCCAGCAGTCCTTCCATGTCGTGTTCGAAGGCGAGGTCGACGCCATGGCCGATGCGGCGCGCATTGCCGATCTCGATCGCCTGCCGGATATGAAACGTGAGGTCGGGTGGCGGGACGTAGCCCAGCCAAAGCTCGCCCGCGTGCAGCGAGACC
>DASSJW010000324.1:0-4050 GCA_035690995.1 Xanthobacteraceae bacterium | reverse complement strand
GCGCTCGGGTTCTGTTTCGTGCTGACCATATCGGCGGAGATGATCGCCTCCAGGACCGGCATCGGCAAGCTCATCTTCTTTTACGGCGAGAGCGGCGCCTACGCCTACATGTTCGGCGGCCTGCTGGCGATCGTGATCGTGGCCTATGCCGCCGACCGCGCGCTGCTGGCGGCGATGCATTACTTCTTGCGCTGGCACGATTCCATTCATGCGGCACATACCGGTGGCTGAGCGGGCGCATGCGGCACGTGGGATGCTCGCCGCCCTGTGGGCGGCCCTGCGCTATTGCTATCCGCTGCTGCTCGTCCTGTTGCTGTGGGAACTGGTGGCGCGCGCCGAGCTGATCCGGCCGCTGTTCCTGCCGACCGTCACCACCGTGCTCGAGCAATTCTGGGTCCTGCTGTTCGAGGGCGAGATCGTGGCGCCGCTGCTGGTGAGCCTCTATCGCGCCTTTGCCGGGCTTGCGCTCGCGGTGGTATTCGGCGTGCTCGCCGGCCTGTGGATGGCGCGGTCGAAATGGGCGCATTGGGCGCTCGACCCGCTGGTGTCGCTCGGCTTCCCGGCGCCGAAGATCGCGTTCGTGCCCATCTTCATCCTGTGGTTCGGCATCGACCACCTGTCGAAGATGCTACTGGTCGCCTTCACCTGCGTCTTCCCGATGATCGTCGCGACCTATCACGGGGCGGCAGCGGTCAGCCGGACGGTGATCTGGTCGGCGGAGGCGATGGGCACATCCGAGCGCAAGCTGCTCTCCCGGATCATCTTTCCCGCCGCGCAGCCCTATATCTTCAGCGGCGTGCGGGTGACCGTGCCGGTGGCGCTGATCATCGCGTTCACCGCCGAGATGATCGCCGGCGGCGGCGGGGTCGGCGCGGCACTCATGTTCGCCCAGCGCTTCTTCCAGACTCCAACGGTGTTCGTCTACATCCTGGTCATGCTGGCGACCGGCCTCGTGCTCGATCTAGTGATGCTGCGCCTGCGACATTGGCTCATCCCGTGGGATGACGAGGCGGTCTGATCCACGTCGAGACTTCCCTTTTTAGTTGGCAGCAAGGAGAAGAAAATGCGGTTGGTGACTTTTCGCGAGGGGGCGGACGAGCGGCTGGGCTTTCTGCTGGACGATCGCATCCTCGATCCGAAACGCACGGCTGATCACGCCGGCGAGCCGGCCTACGCCAGCGCGCTCGCGTTCATTCGCGCCGGCGAGCCGGCCTTGCAGGCGGCCAAGCGGCTGATTGACGATGCCCCCGCGAGCGCACTGGTCCCGCTCTCGAAGGTCGCGCTCACCGCGCCGATGCGGCCGTCGACGCTGCTGTGCAGCGGCAGCAACTACCGCGATCACAACAAGGAAAAAGCCAATACCCCGATCAGCGGCAAGGAGCCCGAGTTCTTCGTGAAGACCGCGGACAGCGTGGTCGGTCCCGGCGAGCACATCATCTATGATCCCGCGCTGACCAAGAAGCTCGACTGCGAGACCGAGCTTGCCATCGTCATCGGCAAGCCCGGCCGGCACATCCCCGCCGCCACGGCGCTCGATCACGTGTTCGGCTACACCATCGTCAACGACGTAACCGCGCGCGACCGCCAGGTCCGCAGGTCGCCGGAAGGAAGCGTGTGGTACGACCTCGGCCGCGGCAAGTCGTTCGACACCAGCGCGCCGCTCGGGCCGTGCATCGTCACATCCGACGAAATCCTCGATCCACAGAACCTGAAGCTGGAGACCCGCATCAACGGCGACCTGCGGCAATCGAGCACCACCGCGGAAATGATCTGGACCTGCGCCGAGCTCATCCACTTCTTTTCGTCGAGCTTCACGCTGCGGCCGGGCATGGTCATCATCACCGGCACGCCCGCCGGCACCGCGTGGTCGACGGATCCGGAGCTCGGCGGCAAGTGGCAGGCGCTGCCGGATCTGGTGCCCGCGAGCCGCTACTGCCTGCCCGGCGACCGGATCGAATCCACGATCGAGCACATCGGCGTCCTGCGCAACGACGTGGTGCACGTGTAGCGCTCACACGTTGCTCAAGCATGTGGCGAAATATCGCGGCGCAGTAAGATGCGGCTTCAAGTGGACTAAAGCCGCTCAAATCGGGCATCATTGATGCCGGGGGTGAAATCGCAATTACCCCCTGTCCGTGCTAGTGTTGGATGTGCAGACCACAGGTTTGCCATGACCGGCATTGCAGAGTGGCTGGCGTCGATCGGGCTGGGCGAGTACTCCCAGTGCTTTGCCGAGAACGCCATCGACCTTTCGGTCGTCCCTGATCTGACGGAGCAGGACCTCAAGGACCTCGGCGTCTTCCTCGGACATCGTCGCAAAATGTTGCGCGCGATCGCCGACATGAAGGGGTCCGTTCTCGCAACGCCGCTGCCTGGGCCCAAGCCGGCGCCGCGAACGGATGCCGAGCGGCGGCAGCTGACGATCATGTGTTGCGATCTGGTCCGCTCGTCTGAACTTGCAGTTCGGCTCGATCCAGAAGACCTGCGCCGCGTGATAGGGGCCTATCACACCTGCATCAAGGAGATCATCGCGCGCTACCAAGGCACCATCGCCCGCTACATGGGGGATGGCGTGCTCGCCTATTTCGGCTACCCCCAGGCGCACGAAGATGCTGCGGAGCAGGCAACGCGCGCGGGGCTGGCGCTGGTCGAAGCCGTGGCCGGCGTCCAGACAGATATTGGTACCGAACTGCATGTGCGGGTTGGCATCGCCACCGGCACGGTCGTCGTGGGCGACTTGATCGGCGAAGATGCGGCTCGGGAGGAAGCGGTGGTCGGCGAGACCCCCAATCTTGCGGCGCGGCTTCAGGCGCAGGCCGAGCCGGACACCGTGCTCATCGCCGGCACCACTCGCAGTCTGCTCGGCGAACTCTTCGAATACCGCATGCTCGGAAAGGTGCCCCTCAAAGGCTTCGGCGATCCGGTGCCGGTCTGGCAGGTGATCGGCGCGAGCGCCGTCGATAGCCGCTTCGAGGCGCTGCACGGCACCAACCTGACGCCTTTGGTCGGCCGCGAGCCGGAGATCGCACTCCTGCTCGAGCGATGGGAGCGCGCCAAGGAAGGCGACGGCCAGGTCGTGTTGCTCTCGGGTGAGCCTGGCATCGGCAAGTCTCGCATCGTCCAGGAATTGCGCGGTCGGCTGAGCGACGAATTGTACACCCGGGTCAGTCACTACTGCTCACCATACCATACGAGCAGCCCGCTCTATCCGGTGATCGCCCTTTTCGAGCGCGCGGCCGGATTCGATCGCACGGACACCGCCGACGCCAAGCTCGACAAGCTCGAGGCACTGCTGGCGCCATCGGCAACCGACGTCCAAGAAGCCACGCGACTGCTGGCGGCGGTGCTCGCGATCCCGGCAGATCACCGCTATCCGCCGCTGGCGCTTACACCGCAGCGCCAGAAGCAACGCACGCTCGAACTCCTGGTCGAGCAGCTTGCGGGTTTGGCCGGGCAGCGTCCGGTGCTGGCAGTGTATGAGGACGCGCATTGGATCGATCCATCCACTTTCGAGCTGTTGGGGCTCGTCATCCAGCGCGTACAACGCTTGCCCGCGCTCGTGCTGATTACCTTTCGACCCGAGTTTGTCCCGCCGTGGACAAGCCATGCCCATGTCACCCGGCTTTCGCTATCGCGGCTCACGCGACGGCACGGGTCGGACATTGCGCTGCGGGTGACCGGCGGCAGGGTGCTGCCGGCAGAGGTGCTCGAGCAGATCGTCTCGCGCACCGACGGGGTGCCGCTTTTCATCGAGGAATTGACGAAGGCGGTGGTCGAGTCGGGCCTGCTGCAAGATGCCGGTGGTCGCCTTGAGCTGACGGGCCCGTTGCCGCCGCGCGCCATCCCGACGACGCTGTATGACTCCTTGATGGCGCGTTTGGACCGCTTTGCACCGGTCAAGGAGGTCGTCCAGATTGGAGCCGTCTTCGGTCGGGAGTTCTCGTACCAACTGCTCGCCGCCGTCATCGACATTCCTGCGGCGCAGCTCGACCAGGCACTGGGCCAACTGGTGGCCTCCGAACTGGTGTTCCAGCGGGGAACGCCGCCCGA
>DASSJW010000323.1:0-3533 GCA_035690995.1 Xanthobacteraceae bacterium | reverse complement strand
GCGGGCGGGCCTTCCACCCCTTGCTCCGCCAGCAGCGCGGCCTGCAGGCCCTCGCGCGAGGCGTGGCCGGCGTGCAGCCGCTTGATGTCGGCGCCGCCGTTGACGAATGCGAACAGCCCGGCCGCGCTCGAGGCGGCGATGCCGAGTGCGTTGGCGAGCTGCCCGGCCGAGAGTCCGCGCAGCTTGCCGGCGGCCATGACCGAACCGAACACGCCGACCGCGGCGGCGGGATGGAATCCGCGCTGGCGCAGGTCGGGGTGGCAGGCGCGCCCGATCGCGATCTCGGCCTCGTAGCCGGCGACCACGGCCTCGATCAGCGCCGCGCCGGTGATGCGGCGGTCGTAGCCGAGCGCCAGCACCGCCGGCACCACCACGCAGCCCGGATGCACCGAGCCCTGCCGGAAGCCGTCGTCGAGCTCGATGCCGTGCGCCGCGGTGCCGCCGAGGAATGCGGCATCGATCAGGTCGGCCCGCCGCGCGCGGCCGGGCACCGGAATGCGGCCCGCCGGCCGCACCGCGGCCAGCACGGCCTCGGCGCGGGTCGCAACCTCGCCGCCGGCGCCCGCGATCATGACCCCGACGGTATCGAGCAGATGGCGGCGCGCGTAATGGCGCACCTCCTCGGAGAGCGCGGCGTGGCGCAGTGCGTGGACGAAGTCGACGATGGCCTCGGTCGCGCCGACGGCGGGATGAAGCGTCTGCAGGGCTTCGGCGTGGGACATGCACGTCTCCGGATGGCTCGCGGTCGCAACCTTACACCATCGGCGTCACGCCGTAAGCTTCACCAGGGCATCGACGGCGACGACGCCCTCGCCCGCGGGCCGCACGATCAGCGGATTGATCTCGGCCTCGCTGACGCCGGCGTCGTCCGCCAGCCGCGACAGCGCGACGATGGCGCGGGCAAGGGCATCGAGGTCACCCGCGGGCCTGCCGCGGTAACCGGTGAGCGCGGTGAGGCCGCGCACCTCGGCGATCATCTCGTGCGCGGCCGCGAGCTCGACCGGCGCCAGCCGCAGGCTGCGGTCGCGCTCGATCTCGGTGAGCACGCCGCCCGCCGCCACCATGACCAGCGGCCCGACGTCGCGCTCGACCCGATAGCCCAGCAGCACCTCGCCGAGGCCCGATATCATCGGCTGCACCAGCACGCGTGCGACGCGCGCGCCGGGAATTCGTTCGGCTACGCGCGTGCGGATTTCTTCGACCGCCGCGAGCAGCGCCGGACCGTCGGTGACGCCGAGCACGACGCCGCCGACGTCGCTCTTGTGCGCGATCTCGGCGGAAAGAAGCTTGACCGCGACCGGATAGGAAAACGGCAGCGGCGGTACCTCATCGATGCCGGCATCGAGCGCGACCGAGGGGGCGCGCGCGATGCCGAGGCGCTCGAGCAGCGCCCCGGCCGCGAGCTCGTCGAGCATTTGGCCGCGGCTTGCCGCTTGCGCGCCCGCGCGGGCGGCCATCGGCTGCGGCATGCGCCGCGCCAGCGCGGCGGCGATCGCGTCAGCGCAGGCCTCGGGCGTGTGGAAGTTCGGCACGCCCGCGCGGGTGAGCGCCGCCAATGCCTCCGGCGCGTCAGGCGCAAGGAAAGCGGCCAATGGTTTTCCCGCGCCCGCGCTGTCGATGATGGGTCGCACCGTCATCTCCGGCTGCGCGCGCGCGGATGAGCCGACGACCGCGAGCACAAGGTCGAATTCCGGCGCCGCCAGCAATATGTCGAGCGTCGCCTTCATGGTCTGGTAGCGCGCGCCCGCAATGGTGAGGTCGACCAGCCTTGCGGGCTTGACCTCGATCCCGGCGCCGGCGAGTTGCGCCAATGTCGCCGCGCTTGCCGGCTCGATGGTCACTCCGCGGCTCGCCAGCGGATCGACCACCATGGTGGCGCCGCCTGCCGTCGTCGTCACTACGCCGACGCGTTTGCGCCCGCCGCGGGTGGCGACCGGCACCCGCGAGAGGAGCGGCAGGCCTTCGATCAGGCCGTCGAGCGTGTCGACCCGCGCGATGCCGCAGGCCGTGAGAAAAACATCGGCAACGTCGTCCTCGCCGGCGAGCGCGCCGGTATGGGAGACCGCAAGTTCGCGCGCTGCGGCCGAGCGGCCGAGCTTGTAGGCGATGATCGGCTTGCCGCGCTCCGCCGCACCGAGCGCAAAACGGCGCAGGGCCTCGGCATGGCGCATGGTTTCGAGAAACAGCATGTAGCCGTCGATGCCGGGATCGTCGAGCGTGGTGGCGCAGATTTCGCCGAGCGAGAGGTCGACCTCGTTGCCGACCGAGACCAAACCCGCGAAGCCGATGCCGCGCGCCTTGCCGCGCGAGAGCAATGCACCGATCAGGCTGCCGCTGTGGGAGGCCGCGAAGATGCGCCCGGCCGGCAAATTCGGCTCGTCGAAGGCGGCGTTCGCCGTCAGCATGGCTTTGCTGCGCAGATCGACCACGCCGAGGCTCGAAGGGCCGACGAGCCGAAGACCGGTGCGTGCGCAGGTCTCGCGCAGGCGCCGTTCGCGTGCCAGCCCCTCGCTGCCGGTTTCCGCGAAGCCATCGGCGAGCACGGTCGCCACCTTGACCCCGAGGCGGCCGCATTCCTCGACCGCCGCGACCGCCGCCTCCGTCGGCGTCACGATGTAGGCGTGGTCGGGGACCTCCGGCAGCGCGGCGAGCGAGGGCCAGGCGCGCTCGCCCAGCACGCTCTCGCGCCGGGAGTTGATGGGATAGACGCGGCCCGCATAGCCCATCTGCCGCAGGAATTTCAGCGGCCGCCCGGCGGTCTTGCTGGCGTCGTCGGACTGGCCGACGATGGCGACGCAGCCGGGCGAGAACAGCGATTGGCGCAGATCGAGATCTGCCGCGGCGGCCGTGGGCATCGGCCGGCCCTGCGAAACCCAATCGCGCGTCAAATTGTCCGCCGTCATGTCACCCTTCGCATCGAGCGGCCTGCAAGCAGGCCTGCGGGCCCAATATCACACATATTGCGGTTGAGCGGACACCGGGGCGCCGAACAACGAGCGCTGCCCCATACCGGCAGTGTGCTTTACTATGCAGGTTCGATCGCGCCGCTCCGCAGCATGCAAGGGGATTTCCGTGGTTGTCATGAAGACTGTTTCGCTCCTGTTCGCCGCCGCCGCTGTAGTCCTGCTCGCCGGGAACGTTCCGGCATCGGCGCAGGACACGTTGAAGATTGCCGTGCCGCAGCGCGGCGCGTGGGATACGTCCATCACCGAGATCGGCAATCGCGCCGGCATCTTCAAGAAGCACGGCATCAATGCCGAGCTGCTGTTCACCGGCGGAGGTGCGGAAGCGATTGGCGCGATCATCGGGGGATCGATCGATGCCGCCGTCTCGGTCGGGATATCGACGGTGCTCGGCAGCTTTTCCAAGGGCGCACCGGTGCGCGTGTTCAGCGCGGAAACGACGGGACAGCCGGACATCTACTGGTTCGTCCCGGCGCAGTCGCCCATCAAAAGTGTCGCCGACTTCAAGGACAAGACCATCGGCTATTCGGTCAGCGGATCGTCGAGCCACGCCGCGCTGCTGGCCTTGCT
>DASSJW010000322.1:0-3563 GCA_035690995.1 Xanthobacteraceae bacterium | reverse complement strand
CAACTTCGTCGCCCAGGCCAAGCCGCAAGCCGACTTCGCGATGCTGCTGCCCTATGGTCCGGCCAATCCCGGGGCGCGCGCACTGATGCCGGAGGCGCGGCTGCGCCAGACCCCGGCCTGGCCGGAGAACGAGAAGGTCTCATTCCAGCACGACGCCACCTGGATCGCGCCGCGGCTCGCCCAGATCAGGGAGCGCTGGACCCAATGGCTCACGACGTGAGCGGGCCGGAGTGCGCGGCCTAATCAGCCTTTTCACCATGAAGATGGATCGTCCGAGGCGCAATGATGCGCTTCAATCATGCTCGCCCTGATCAAGGGTTATCGCCGAGGAGTTGCAATGCCAACGACGCAAGACGACATGCCGGCAACCATGGTGCGCTACGAGACCGAGGACAAGGTCGGCATCATCACGCTCGACCGCGCGGACAAGCTCAACGCCATCAACTCCGTCATGAAGGACGAGATCATTGCGGCGTTCGCCCGCGCCGATAAGGAGCCGGCGACGTCGGTGATCGTGTTGCGGGCGAACGGGCGCAGTTTTTCCGCCGGGTTCGATCTCGGCCACTCGCCGGACCGCGGCAAGAGCAGCGGCGCCGCCGATCCCAACACATGGGATACGATGCTGCATCGCAGCTTCGATTTCGGGATGGCGCCGTGGTCGACGAGAAAACCGGTGATCGCTTCGGTGCAGGGGCATGTGCTGGGCGGCGGCTGCGAGCTCACATTGATGTGCGATCTCACCATCGCGGCCGACGATGCGAAGTTCGGCGAGCCCGAGGTGCGGTTTTCCCATCTCGGCCCTCTCATGGTGATGCCCTGGTTCATCGGCCTCAAGCGTGCGCGCGAGCTCCTGTTCTTCGGCGACATGATCGATGCCAAAACCGCGCTGGAATTCGGCATGGTGAACCGCATCGTTCCCGCCGCCGACCTGCGCGCCGAGACCATGAAATATGCCAAGCGGCTGTCTCTGATCGCTCCCGAAGCGCTGCGGTGGGGCAAGCGCGTGATCAATCGCGGCGCGGAGATCGCGGGGTTCCGGGCCGCGATCGAGGCCGGGGTCGACTCGTTCGTGTCGCTCTATGCCACGCAGACCGAAGTCGGCAGCGAATTCGGCCGCCGCGTGCAGGCGGACGGTCTCAAGGCCGCGCTCGAGTGGCGGCGGGCGCAATTCTCGACCTGACCGAATCCGCGACCGTAGAAAATGCGCGCGCTGCGGCTGGTGGGGGCGCGTGCGGCCTCCGGATTGACCGACCTGCCAATAATCGTATGGTCAGCTCCCGCGATCGGGTCGGATCGGCGGACCATCGGACACGTACCATGAATGTAACCAAAGTCGGGATTGTCGGGCTTGGCCGCTGGGCCAAGGTGCTTACGCGCGCGGCATCGAAATCGCAGACGCTCAAGATCATGTCGGCCTATAGCCGCTCGCAGGAGAAGCGCGACGCCTTCACGCGCGAGTTGGGCGTTGCCGCCGTGCCCGATCTGGCCA
Source organism: Xanthobacteraceae bacterium (assembly GCA_035690995.1). Lineage (GTDB taxonomy): Bacteria > Pseudomonadota > Alphaproteobacteria > Rhizobiales > Xanthobacteraceae > VAZQ01. The sequence goes on along the minus strand of DASSJW010000322.1, from coordinate 2,074 downwards.
CGATGCTGGCCGATCCCGCGATCGAGGGGGTGATTCTCACGGTCCCCAACGAGCAGCATCTGCCGCTGGCGCTCGAGGTCGCCAAGGCGGGCAAGCATGTCTACACCGAGAAGCCGATCGCCAGCACGCTGGAAGAAGGCCTCGCTATCGCCGACCTCGAGGCGCAATACGGCATCACCGTGACGGTGGGACACAGCGCACGCCTGATGGCCGGGATCCAGCAGATCCGCGCCGCGATCGATGCCGGCGAGCTCGGCCGCGTCGCCTTCATCGAAGCCAATTTCTCCAACGAACGGGCGCTCGAGCTCACGCCGCAGACCTGGCGCTGGTACAAGCATCGCGCGCCCGGCGGTCCGCTGTCGCAGCTCGCAATCCACCAATTCGACGTGCTGCATTATCTCGGCGGCGACATCGTCGAGGCCAGCTCCATGGCATCGAAGCTCTCCCCGGTCGGGGCCGAGGTCGACGATCAGTCGATGACGCTCATCAGATTCGCCGACGGCAAGGTCGGCTATGTCGGAGCCTGCTGGACCTCACCCGGCGTCTTCGCGGTGCGGGTCTTCGGGTCCAGGGGCCTGATGCACTACGAGATCGATTTCGGCACCTGGGACACGCCGGAGGAGCTGCACAAGAGCTCGACGCTCTATATCCAGCGCGGCAAGGACGGCTATGCCAAGCGAGAAGAGCTGAGAGTGCCGGAGAGCGACATGTTCCGGGCCGAGCTCGACCTGTTCGCCGCGAGTTGTCGCAGCGGCAAGGGGAACGAACTGAGCGCCGACAATGGCAATGTCGCGCTTGCCGTGGTCTACGCCGCATTGCGCTCGATCGAGGAAAATGGGCGCAGCATTCGCCTTGCCGACGTCATCGAGACGGCGCGCCGCCGCGTGGCGGAAAGGAGCCGCAATGCTGCCTAGCCGATTCTTCTCCGAGTTGACGCAGCCGGAGATCGCCGCGCAATTCAAGAAGAACCCGCTCGTCATCCTGCCGGCGGGCAGCGTGGAGCAGCACGGCCCGCACCTGCCGACCGGGACCGACACGCTGGCCGCGAACATGATCGCGCAGCGCGTGGCCGAGCTGATGGACGGTCTGGTATTGCCGGCCACGCCGCTCGGCGTCACGCCGATGCATATGCCGTTCGAAGGCACCATCACGCTCACGCCCGACACTTATATGCGCGTGGTGATCGAGACCTGCGCGTCGACCGCCCAGCATGGCGCCAAGTATCTCATGCTGATGAACTGGCACGAGGGCAACATTCCCTCGCTCGCGATCGCCGCCGAAGCGCTCCACCGCACCCATGGCATGACGGTGCTCACGGTCCAGGCCTGCTACGTGGCGGAGGAGCTGTATGGCGGAAGCTGCAACGGCCTCACCCACGGCGGCGAGATCGAGGCGCTGGCGGTGCTGGCGAACCGCCCCGAACTCGTACATCTCGATCGCATCGACAATTCCTCCGATCATTCCCACGGTCACAAGATGGACAAGCTGCGGCGCACGCGCAGCTATCAGCCGGTGCTGACCGACATCCGCTCGATCGCGCCGACCGGCTGGTTCGGGGCGCCGCAGCATGCGAGTGCCGAGAAGGGTCATCGCATGGTGGGCGATATCGCCGAAGCCATCGCCCGCGAGGCCGCCGCCATCTTCCGTCAGCTCGACGGCGTGCAGGGCGGCAGCGCCGAACTCAAGCAGCTCAGACAGGTGGGGTGATGGCGCGTCTGCTCAAGCAATCGCAAGCCAAGCGGCTGGGGCTGCCCGGCCGTACCTCGCTCGAACCGGTGTCGGGCGAAATCGGATCGCGCGTGAGCTTTCGGATCGCGGAGATTCCGGTGCCGCAACCCGGCGACAAGCCGCGCGGACCGCACCTCCATCGCGACTTCGAGGAATGCATCTACGTGCTGGCGGGGGAGGGCACAACCTGCGCCGAGAGCGGCGAGATCGCGATCAAGCCCGGCGACATCGTGCTCATTCCGCCCGGCGAGAAACACATGACCCGCAACACCGGAAACGTCCCGCTCGTTCTGCTGTGCTTCTTTCCGGTTCCGGATGTCAGCGGCGGAACGGTGGAATTCCCCAG
>DASSJW010000321.1:0-7629 GCA_035690995.1 Xanthobacteraceae bacterium | reverse complement strand
GTCCCGAATCTGACTGCGGAGGAGGTTTTCAACCGTGCCCGCATCGGGGTCTCCCGCGCATCCAACAACGAGCAGGTGCCGTGGGTGGCATCGTCCCTTGTCGACGAATTTTATTTCGGTAGCCCACGTCCCGTAGCAACGGCGCCGTCTGCAGCGCCGGCACCGGCACCGGCACGAACGCCGACGCCCGCGCCCGCACCGTCGGCTGCGCCGGCACCGACGCCCGCGCCGGCGCCCGCAGCTACGGCAACAGCGCCATCAGCCACGTCATCGCCGTCGGCGGCTGGCGCGAAGCCGGGCGACGTTTTTCGCGATTGTCAGGGCTGCGTTGAAATGCTGGTCGTGCCCGCCGGTTCGTTCGAAATGGGCTCCACGACCGAATACGAGAACCCGCCTCACCGGGTCACGATCCCGAAAGCGTTTGCCATCGGCCGGCACGAGGTGACGTTCGACCAATGGGATGCTTGCGTCGCGGATGGCGGCTGCAAGCATCGGCCCGACGATCGGGAATGGGGACGAGGCGATCGCCCGGTCATCAACGTCAGCTGGCTCGATGCCAAGGCGTTCGTGGCTTGGCTTTCGCAGAAGACGGGACAAACCTACCGCCTGCCAAGCGAGGCCGAATGGGAATACGCCGCGCGAGGGGGAACGAATAGCCCGTATTGGTGGGGCCGTGACGCCGGCTCACGCCAGGCGAACTGCCGGGAGTGCAATACAGGCGCTTCCCAGCAAACATCGGCGGTTGGCTCATACAAGGCGAATCCCTTCGGTCTGTACGACACCGCAGGCAATGCGGCTGAGTGGGTGGAGGACTGCTGGAACGATAACTATCGGGGCGCCCCCCAGAATGGCTCGCCATGGCTCACGGGGCAGTGTCGGCTCCGGGTCTTGCGCGGGGGCGCGTTCGATAGCGCGGCGAAATACCTGCGTTCCACGGCCCGCTTCAGGTATGATTCCGACGTGCGATATTCTGCGAATGGATTTCGAGTCGTTCGGGAGCTGCAGTAATGCAATCAAAGGGCTGCACGGGCCGGACATTCAGGTATCGTCCATGAGACCCTCATGGCCGGCGGTTATCGCGGCCGCGAGAGCCGCCCTTGTCGGCGGGACCATTGTTCTTGCGAGTCCACCGGCAACACTCTTCGCCGCGGAGACAAGTTCGCCGGGCGCCGTGCAAGTGAGCGTGGTGCGCGCCACGAAGGCGTGCTTCTCTGCGACCATTCGTGTCACCGGGTTTCTGGTCGCGCGCGAGGAGGCCATCGTCACGCTCGACGCTCCCGGGCTTCGGGTGACCGAAGTGCTGGTCGGCGAGGGAGACCGGGTAACGTCTGGCCAGACCCTCGTTCGACTGGCCCGGCAGGCCGGCGAGGGACAAGATGCCGGCGCTGCCGCACGCAGCCCCACGATTTTGAAAGCTCCTGCTGCGGGGGTCGTGACGCGCAGCACCGCCGTCGTAGGAGCCACGGCGTCTCCGATGCAAACTGAGCCGTTGTTCCGGATCGCGGTCGACAACGAGATTGAGCTTGAAGCCGAAGTTCCGAGCATACACGCAGGAGCGATTTCTCCCGGACAAACCGCGCGCGTCCAGATCGAAGACAGCCGGGAGCTTTCGGGTCGCGTTCGCCAAGCACCGGCCGCTGTTGATCAACGCACGCAACTTGGCAGGGCGCGTCTTTCGTTGGAGCGAGATCCCGGGTTACGCCTTGGAATGTTCGCCCGCGCCACAATCGATGCTGACCGCAGTTGCGGAATTTCGGTTCCCCGCGCTGCGGTGCACTACCGAACCGAGGGACCGAGGGTCCAGGTCGTGCGCGACAACGTCATCGAGACTCGGGTGGTTCAAGTCGGATTTCATTCGGACATGGACATCGAGATTCGCGATGGGCTGCGCGAAGGTGATCTCATCGTAGCCAATGCAGGCAGTTCGCTGCGCGACGGCGACAAGGTGAACCCTGTTATGGCCGACACGCTCCAATTGGGGCAGCGTTGACACTGGCGAAGATCGACGTCCGATAACTGCCGCCGGACGAGCATATTTCCGATCGGTTGCGGGCGGCGATTGCACGGATTTGGTCGAGCACGTGCGCCCCTTCGTGCACGCACCGACCACGGGATCTTCCCGGGGTGAAAGAGATTTTCGACCGAGATAGTGGCAGACCGACCTGCGTTCCTCTCTCGGACGGCGTCGGGGAAAGATCTTGCGAGAACGTACCGTTCGGTCCAGGATTTGTCGCCAAAAGCAAGAGAATCGTCAATGCAGAAGGAGGTATCGCGCAAAGATTGGTTCCGTCCAAGAAGCCTCTTCGGCAAATACGTCACCTCCTTTGTCGAAGTGGTTGTGCTCGTGCTTGCCGTAAATGGCGGCCTCGAGACGTGGTTCACCTATCGGCAGACAACGGAACTGCTTGCCAAAGCACAGTCGGAAAAGGCCGAGGCGACGGCGCGTCGAATCGAGCAGTCGGTGTCGGAAATCGAGCGCCAGATCAGCTGGGCAACGCGGGCAAGCGCCACAACACTCGAGCAGCGGCGCTCGGATTACGCGCTCCTCCTTCAACAGGTGCCGGCAGTCGACAGGGTCATTCAACTTGACGGCGCCGGCAAAGAGCAATTGCGGCTTACGCGCGGGGAGCTCGTCATTGCGAGCGACATCGATTATTCGGATGATCCCCGGTTCAAGGCAGCGCAGGGCCGTTCGGTCTGGTTCTCGCCGGTCTATTTCGACGGGCCGGACCCTTTCATGTCGATTGCGATGCCGCATTCCGGGCGAGACGCCGGGTCGACCGTCGCCGAGATCAATCTCAAGTTCTTGTCGAGTTTCATAAATCCTGAGCAGATCGGCACCGACAATGAAGCCTATATCGTGGGGCCGGGCGGGCGCCTGCTCGCGCACTCTGCTTCGATGCCCCGGCTGGGCACCAATCTTGCCGAGCTTCCTCAGGTGGCCGCCGCAATCCGCTCCGACACCGAGCCCGTCATTTTCGGAAAGGATCCCGAGGGCATCTCGGTTTTGACCGCTTCGGCAGCCGTCCCCCGGATGAGTTGGCACGTCTTTTTTGATCAACCTCTAAGCAAGGCGCTTCAGCCAGTCTACAATCTGCTGTTCCGCACCGCTTGGCTGTTGGCCTTGGGCGTGCTGCTGGCCGTACTGGCCGGCATGCTTCTTGCGCGCAAGATGGTTGTTCCGATTCGAGCATTGCAGGTCGGTGCGCAGCAACTGGAAGCGAGCGAGTTCGGTCACCGCATCGAAGTGCAGACCGAGGACGAAATTGCAGACTTGGCGGATCACTTCAACCGCATGGCAGACCAACTGCAGGGGTCCTACAGCCGGTTGGAGCAGAAGGTCGCCGAGCGCACGCGTGACCTTGCGCAGTCCGTCAGCGAGCTGAAAGCGCTGGAGGAGATCGGACGCGCGGTCGCATCGTCGCTCGACGCCAAGTCTGTCCTTGCCACGATCGTGACGCGTGCAGTTCAGCTCACACAAACCGACGCCGGAGCGATCTACAGCTACGATGCATCGCGCGACGTCTTCGAGCTTGCGGAAGCTCATGCGCTCGACAAGCCGTACCAGGAGGCGGTTCGCGCCAGTCAGATCGGACTGGACGAAAGCATTTTGGGGATGGCGAGCAAGAAGCAGCAAGCGATGTGGATTTCAGATCTTTCGAGCGCTCCCCAGTATCCGCTCAGGGATCTCACTATTGCGGCGGGTTTCAATTCTGCCCTTGTCGTCCCCCTCCTCGGGCAGGATGAGATCCTCGGCGCCTTGGTTTTGCTGCGCCGCGCGACCGGCGACTTTCCCGCGAGTACCATCGACTTGATGCAGACATTTGCCCATCAGTCGGTGCTTGCGATGAACAACGCAAGGCTATTTCGCGAGGTCGATGAAAAGGGGCGCGCGCTTGCCATCGCCAATGAGCACAAGACACAGTTTTTTGCCAATATGAGCCATGAGCTGCGCACCCCCTTGAACGGTATACTCGGCTTTGCAGAACTACTTGTGGATGGACTCTACGGCACCTTGCCCCCAAAGGCGCTGGAGGTATTGGAACGCATTCAGAAAGATGGGAAGCATCTGCTCGGCTTGATCAACGACGTGCTCGATATTTCGAAGATCGAGGCCGGCCAGCTGACATTGGCCCTCGACAATTACTCCTTGCAGGGCATCGTCGAGACAGTCGTGGCTTCAACCGGCTCGCTAGCCCAGGCCAAAGGCATCGAAGTCAAAGCTACCGTTTCGCCCGATCTGCCGGTGGGCTATGGAGATGAACGGCGTCTGACTCAGGTGCTGCTGAATATCGTGGGTAACGCAATCAAATTTACCGACACCGGCTCGGTCGAGATCCGCGCAAATGCCATGGACGGACATTTTACCATCGCGGTGCAGGATACCGGTCCGGGTATTCCCAATGAGGACCAAGCGCGTATTTTCGAGGAATTTCAGCAGGTTGACAACAGCATCACGCGGCAGAAAGGTGGTACCGGGCTTGGATTGTCGATCGCTCGCCGTCTGATCAACGTGCATGGCGGTCATATCGGTCTGGAGTCGACGCCCGGAGTGGGCTCCACGTTCAAGATCGTTTTGCCGCTACGGGCGACGGACCAGAGGCAGGCGGCATGAGCAAGCGCATACTGGTCATCGAGGACACCGAGAACAATCGGCGGATTCTCAACGATTTGCTTACCAATGCCGGCTTCGAAGTCATCGAGGCGATCGACGGAGAGAAAGGCGTGGCCATGGCGGCGGCGCAGCGCCCCGATCTCATTCTCATGGATATTCAGCTTCCCATCGTCGATGGATACGAAGCGACTCGTCGGATCAAGGCCAATCCAGACTTGAGGCATATTCCGATTATCGCCGTGACCTCCTACGCGCTGTCGGGCGACGACGCCAAGGCATTTGCGGCTGGATGCGACGGGTATTTCGCGAAGCCATTCAGCCCGCGCGTCATTCTTGCCAAAGTTCGCGAATTTCTGACGTGAACATCGAGGGGACCATCGCTTGCGAAACCCGCCTCGGATCCTGGTTGTCGATGACAATCCCACCAATCTTGAAGTGCTGCGCGTCAGGCTGAACTCCCAGGGCTACGAGGTCGTCACCGCGGTCGATGGAGAAGATGCGCTGGTGCGCACGCGGGAGCTCGAGCCCGATCTCGTCCTGCTCGACGTCATGATGCCGAAGCTGGATGGCATCTCGGTGCTCAAGGAGCTTAAGCGAGATACAACCCTTCGTTTCATCCCGGTCATCTTGGTCACGGCCAAAGCCGACACGCGCGATGTCGTAAATGGCCTTGAGGCCGGCGGTGACGACTATCTAACTAAGCCGTTCGAGCAGGCAGCGTTGGTCGCGCGCGTGCGATCCCTGCTTCGTATCAAGGAACTTCACGACACGGTGCAACTGCAAGCGGAGCAATTGAAGGAGCAAACCGAGCAACTCTCGAGCTGGAATCGCCTGCTTGAGCAGCGCGTGGCGGATCAATTAACCGAAATCGAGCGGATCGGTCGCCTGCAGCGATTCTTGGCGCCGCAGGTGGCGCATGTGATCGCGTCGTCGGACGCGCCGGAATCGCTCTTGGCGAGCCATCGGCGAGAGGTCACCGTGTTGTTCTGCGACCTTCGCAATTTCACCGCCTTTACCGAGGCATCCGAACCTGAAGAGGTCATGGCAGTTCTCCGCGAATATCACGAGAACGTGGGAGAACTCATATTCAAGTACGAAGGTACATTGGAGCGTTTTCTCGGAGACGGCATCATGATCGTCTTCAATGATCCGATTCCTTGCGCGGATCATACCGAACGTGCGGTGCGCCTGGCGATCGATATGCGCGACAAGGTCGAGGAGTTGGCGAAGCACTGGGGTCGACAGGGCTACGCCCTCGGGTTTGGAATCGGCATTGCTGCCGGCTATGCGACATTGGGGCAAATCGGATTTGAACATCGCCGTGAATACTCGGCGATCGGCGGCGTGACAAATCTCGCATCGCGGCTCTGCGACGAAGCTCGGCCCGGGCAGATCTTGATTGCGCAACGAGCGCTCAGTTCCGTCGAGAGTTCGGTAAAGGTCTCGCATGTCGGCGATTTGAGCTTGAAGGGCTTCAACAGGCCGATCGCGGCCTACGATATTTTGAGCTGGTGCGGCGAGACCCCAGTTGCCAATCCGCCCGTGATCGCCGCCTCCGAGGTAGACGCGTCGGATAAGGACTGATCGAAGAGCCGCTCATGGCGACGCTGCGTGACGCGAGATCGCCAGCGCGTTCGATCGATCGGCGTTATGGTTCGGTCACCCACCTCGGTAGATGCACGAGCCACCGCCAATACGTCTGACGGCGAGGGACTTGCCGGACAGGCGAGGTTGGGCCACCATTGGTCATGGTCGAATGTCGTCAGAACACGCGCGTTTGCTATCTCGATGCGAAACAGCCCCATCGGGGACAGCGGCATTGCTGCTTTCTGCTTCCCACCCATCAGGCCCGCCGATGAATCGGCGCGCAATCAATGCTTGGAAACGGTCTCGCCACCGGAAGGGAGCTAAATTGCTATGCGCCATGGCCGTTGTTGCAATCGTCGCGGGCTATAGTGGTCTGCTATCAGCTCCATCGACCGCTGAACCGCAGGCCGACGCTTCCGGTGACATGGCGGTGACGGTGGCAAGGACCACGAACGTTTGTTTCACCGACACGCTTCAGGTCACCGGCGTGGTGGTCCCGAGGAACGAGATTCTGGTACGCCCGGATCGAGAGGGCTTGCAGATTTCGCAGGTGCTGGTCGAACCGGGCGACACGGTCGTTTCCGGGCAGGTATTGGCGCGCCTCGCCCCGCCGGAGGGCCAGCAGGGCGGCGGAACGACTGTCGCCATACAAGCACCCGCGGCTGGCGTCGTCATCTCCAGGTCTGCGGTCGTTGGCACACTGGCATCCGCAAGGGGCGAGCCGTTATTCCGAATCGCAGCAAAGGGGGAGATGGAGCTGTTGGCCGAAACACCGGTCAAGACACTCGCCAGCGTGGCGTCCAATCAAACGGCTAAAATCGCCATCGTTGGTGCCGGCGAATTGCCGGGAAAGGTGCGGGTCTTCTCAGTAGCCATCAATCCGACGACGCAACTGGGACAGATTCGTCTCTTCATCGGCAGCGATCCGAAGTTGCGGGTCGGCGCCTTTGGACGCGCAACGATCGACGTGGGACGACGCTGCGGCCCGGCCATTCCATTGTCAGCCGTCTTGTACGGCCCCGGCGGCGCCGTCGTTCAAGTCGTGCGTGATAACCGGATTGAAACGCGGCGGGTCAGCGTCGGTCTGCTCGCTGGCGGACAGGCGGAGATTCGCGAAGGTCTAACCGAGGGCGAGATGGTGGTCGCCCGTGCCGGCGCCTTCGTCCGCGAAGGCGATCGCGTTCGGGCGATCACCGCAGGGGAACCCTCAGCTCGGCAATGACCCGGCCGACTGCTTATTGTTCAGCGGAGCCTACGGCTGGAGCGGCGTTGGTATACCGACCCGTTTCCCTCATTGATCGCCTTCGAGATCGGCTTCCCGCTCAATAGCAGCCTTGTTCTCCAGACAATAGTAGCCGGCGAGACGGCTGACCAATGACCGGTCCATCCATTCCTTCAGGATCCGGCTGACATTTTCACGTGCAATG
>DASSJW010000320.1:0-2571 GCA_035690995.1 Xanthobacteraceae bacterium | reverse complement strand
AGCAGGGGCGCGAGCTTGAGCTCGATCCGGGTGGAGAACGCGAGCGTGCCCTCGGAGCCGACGAGAATGTGCGCGAGATTGAGGTCGTTGCGGCCGGGCACCAGCGCGTCGAGATTGTAGCCGCCGACCCGGCGCTGCACCTTGGGGAAATTGCGTTCGATGGCGTCGGCCTCGCGCGCCGCGAGCGCGAGGAGATCGCGCGCCAGCGGAACGAGCGGCGATTGGCGCGGCAGGTCGGAGAGATCGCGCGCGACCGGACCGAAACGGGCGGCCGCGCCGTTCGCCAGCACGGCATCGATCGAAAGCACGTTCTCGCGGGTGTTGCCGTAGCGCAGCGAACGCGCGCCGCAGGAATTGTTGCCCACCATGCCGCCGATGGTGGCGCGCGAGGCGGTGGAGATGTCGACCGGAAACCACAGCCCGTGCGGGCGCAGCCGGCGATTGAGCTCGTCGAGCACGATGCCGGGCTCGACCGCGCAGCGCATGCCGGCGACGTCGAGCGCCAGCACATGATCGAGATATTTCGAGCAGTCGATCACCAGCGACGAATTCACCGTCTGGCCGGACTGCGAGGTGCCGGCGCCGCGCGGCAGCACGCTCACGCCCTCCTCGCGCGCGAGCGCGAGCGCATGCTCGGCCTCTTTCATCGAGCGTGGCGCGACCACGCCGATCGGCATGATCTGATAGTGCGACGCGTCGGTGGCGTAGCGCCCGCGCGTGAACGGATCGAAGTTCACCTCGCCCAGGAGATGCGCCTTGAGCCGCCGTTCGAGCCCGGGCACGACCGTTTCCGCCATCCTTGATCCTTTGCCTTTTGCGGTGGGACCCGAGCGGGACCCCGCCCAATCCGTCGTCATGCCCGACACCGAGCCGGCGCATCCGTGCCCTGCCGAAAACACATGGATGCGTCGAGGCGCCCGGCTCGCCTCGACGTTCCTCATATAAGGTGTCGCCGCGGACGCAAGCCCTGCTTGCGGACCAGCGCGACGACGACGGCCCACGCGGAGGCCGCCCCCCATCCTTCGAGGCGCTCGCCACGCTCGCCCTCAGGATGAGGGCGGAACAGAAAGCCCTATCGCCTCGTGGTGAGGAGCGGCGCAGGGCAGGCAAGTTTACGCAGCCTGCACATGCTTGGCTGCGATGCGATGCGTCTCGAACCACGAGGCCCGCGGTCCTGACGATGCGGGGCGCCCATCCTTCGAGACGCGGCCTTCGGCTGCTCCTCAGGATGAGGCGGATAGAGTGTGCACCGTGTGGGCAACAAAAGCGTCGCAAAAGGCGTGCAAGAGAGGCTTGACTGACTCCCGCATTCGTCCTTCATGGCGGCAAATCGCAACGCCGAGGTCGCGGCCCGGCCGCCGACCCATTTCAAGAACCGAGACTGCATAAGGACTTGCTATGTCGAAGAACTCATCGCGCCCCGTAGGCCGCCATTTCCTGCAGATTCCCGGCCCGACCCCGCTGCCCGACCGCGTGCTGCGCGCGATGGACACCCCGATCATCGATCACCGCGGTCCTGATTTCGCCAAGCTCGCCAAGCGCTGCCTCGAAGGCGTCAAGACCATCTTCAAGACCACCAAACCGGTCATCATCTACACCGCGACCGGCACCGGTGCGTGGGAGGCGGCACTGGTGAACACGCTGTCGCCCGGCGACCGCGTGCTGATGGTGGAGACCGGCCAGTTCGCGACGCTGTGGAAGAACATGGCGGAGAAGCTCGGCCTGCGCCCCGAATTCATCCAGACCGACTGGCGCACCGGCGCCGACCCGGCTGCGATCGAGGACCATCTGCGCAAGGACAAGAACAAGGAGATCAAGGCGGTCTGCGTGCTGCACAACGAGACCTCCACCGGCTGCCTGTCGCCGGTCGCGGAGATCCGCAAGGCGATCGACGCCGCCGGCCACCCGGCGCTGTTCTTCGTCGACACCATCTCCTCGCTTGCCTCCACCGACTATCGCCACGACGAATGGGGCGTCGACGTCACCGTCGGCGGCGCGCAGAAGGGCCTGATGATGCCGCCCGGCATGTCGTTCAACGCGGTGAGCGACAAGGCGTTCGCGGCGGCGAAGAGCTCGAAGCTCACCAAGTCGTTCTGGGCCTGGGACGACATGCTCAACATGAACAAGCTCGGCTTCTTTCCGTACACGCCCGCGACCCAGATGCTGCACGGTCTCGCCGAAGGCATCGCTATGCTGCACGAGGAAGGGCTCGACAACGTGTTCGCGCGCCACGACCGCCTGGCCGAGGCGACGCGGCAGGCGGTGCGCGCCTGGGGGCTCGAGATCATGTGCCGCGAGGCCAAGTACTATTCGCCGACCATCACGGCGGTCATGCTGCCGGAGGGCCACGACGCCGACGCCTTCCGCAATCTCGCGCTCGAGACCTTCAACATTTCGTACGGCGCGAGCTTCGGCCGCTACGCCGGCAAATATTTCCGCATCGGCCACCTCGGCGATGTCAACGACGGCATGCTCATGGGCGCGCTCGCCAACACCGAGATGGCGCTGGCGCTCGCCGGCGTGCCGCACAAGAAGGGCGGCGTGCAGGCGGCGGTGGATTATCTCATCTCG
>DASSJW010000319.1:0-18048 GCA_035690995.1 Xanthobacteraceae bacterium | reverse complement strand
CGACTACAGTTCTTTCGCTCGCGGCCGCGGTTGGTCTCATGTTCGGGACCACCGCTGCCTGCCTTGCCCAAAATGGCGCGCAGGACAGCGCGCCCGGACAAAAAATGCAGGATAAGGGCTCAGTTCGAGGTCAGCCGGGAGCGTCCGGATATGCTCCGGGCTAACAGATGCAGCAGCAGCAGGGCAGCAAGGCGCGAGAGCCCGGAGCCTCCGGATATGCGCCCGGCCACCAGGACTCAACCAGTGGGCAAGGGACCCGAAGCGGTACCTCTTCGACCGGCACCAAGAGTCGCTGACGCCTTTGTGGGTCAGACACGCGTAAGCGCCGCCGCACGTGGCCGTCGGTGCAACCAAAGCCAAGCAAAACGATCAAGCAAACTGGCAAGCAAACTGTTACCGAGCCCCGCGCCCTCCGCGGGGCTTTTTCTTGCCGCCGAAGTGCGCTCAGGACGTCCGCGGCGGGACACGACTTGTTGCAGGCCCAGTCTTGCACTGAGTGGAACATCAGAATCGGCGGCGCGTTAAGCCAGCTTGAAGTCGCCTGACACGAGCGTGCTGTGCCCCTTTCGCGCCAAGACCAAGAGCTGTGCCAAAGCCTCGAACAGCGCCAGGAGCCGATCGCCGCCGCGGCCGCCGCTCAGATCCGCCGGCTTGCCCGCGAGGTGGACGAGCTGTGGGACCGGCTCAGTCATGTCTATGCGCGCATGCGCGGGGAAACCGACGGCGATCCGATACGCGCAGAAATTGAATGCCTGCGAGCCGCAGTCGCGCAGCTCCGGACCGAAGACAATCGATCCTAGCCGCCGCGGCCGCGCACGGGAGGCCTTCTGGTCGATCCCTACAACGGCTTCCTCTCCGAGGATGGAAAAGATCCGAGCTTGCGACTGCCTGAAACCGAGCCGTTGCGCAAAAGAAAAGCCCCGCCGAAGCGGGGCTGAAGTCGCCGCAAGGAGAATTCAATCACGTTTTAGCGCGGGCAAGCGGCGTCACTTCTTTTCGTCATTTGCATTGCCTTGCGGGGAGTTCGGATTGGCAGCCGGATTGCTCGTGTCTCGCCGCTGATCCCGACCGGCGGCCGGCTGCTGAGATCTCTCCCCGCCCTGCCCGGTCGTGGACGGTTGACTTCCGTTCTGGTTGTCCTGCGTCCTGCTCTTCGCATTTTGATTGGCAGGCTCCTGCTGCGGAGACTTGCCGCTCTGACCGGTGGAGGATTGGCTTCCGCTCGGGTTGCCGGCCCCCATGTTCTGGTTGCCCGGCTGCTGTTGCGTGGCGTTGCCGCCCTGGCCGGTGGTCGACGCGGGGCTTCCATTTTGGTTACCCTGCTGCCCGGACACATTCGACACCCCCAGTGCGGTGACGGTCTGGGTGTCGATTCGTCCGTTCGCCTGGAAGCCCTGCTGGCGCTGGAAGCTGATCAATGCCTGCGTTGTCCCCCGGCCGAGCACACCGTCGGGCTCGCCGCGATAGAATCCCTTCTCCTTCAGGGCGATCTGCACTTGGCGAATCTCATCCGCACTAAGATTCATGCCGGTGCCCAGTCGCGCTCCTCCGCCCGGACCGCCGAGCTGGGCGGCACCGCCGGATGAGCCCACCGGCACGGTCGCCACGATTTTACGGCTGCGGTCGACGATCACGATTTCATCGCGCACGACGAAATACTGGTGGCCGCGCCATTGCGGATAGATCTCGATGAGGGTCGGAGGAACATCCACGATGCGGACGGTCGCCGGCACCGCCACCCCGACATTGAGGGCGAAGGTGACATTGTCGACGCGCGGGACGTTTCTGCCAGCAAGCACCGTCTGTTGAATCCGGGTGCGCTGCTCCGAGGTGAGCGTCACGTTGCCGGTGCCTTGACCCTGCTCGGCTTGGTTTGGCTGAGCTTGGCTCGGCTGAGTCTGACTTTGTTGAGACTGATTGGGTTGAGCCTGATTCGCCTGGTTCGGCTGAGCCTTTCGCTGCTCGGCCGGAGACTGACTTTGCTGCGATTGGCTTTGCTGACGATCGGACCGAGGCTGTTGGTTTTGCGAGGCCCGTCCCTGACTCTGATCGCCTTGCCCACGTTGGCTCTTTGCCGGATTCTGATTCTGCTCGCGCTGACTTTGCCCGGTGGTCAGATCGCGTTGCGCCTCGCCGCGTTGCTTGGCGTCGCCCTGCTTGCTCCGGCCCTGCATACCCTGGTCACGCTGGCCCTGTTCTTTTGACCCGGAGGACTGACCGGTCGTTTGATCCCGCTGTTCTCGGCCTTCACTTCGCTGGGACTGGCCGCGCTTATCATCTGCCTTGCTCTGCTCTCGCGCTCCGCGCTGCTCTTGCGCTCCACGTTGGGCATCGCGGCCTTGTTGCTGGCGCTCGGCGCCGGCGGAACTTCGCTCGCTCTGGGCACCGTTCGGCATATTCTGGGCGGCCGCCAATGTCATTCCGACCAACATGGCAGCGGTAGTAGCCAATAACCTGTTCCTCATTGCTCCTCTCCTGATGTGTTGTGGGGCGTGCGCTGGGGGCGCCACTCAGGGGGAAACGAGAAAGACAGCGCCCAGTTCCGAGCAAGGATGAGAAGGGTATATGAACGCTCGTTTAGCAAGCGCATACGGGTGGCAGAGTTCGTGGTTAGAACTCAACGCAAACGCGATGGAACATCGTGCAGTGGCACAGTTGCGTCGATGCAAATGTATTCGTGCAGACAAACAAATGGTTCTGCAGCGCGCAAGTCGGAACGGAAAAAACCGTGATCGGTTATTGGGAGGCGAATGAGAGAGAAAGCCAAACAGAGGAGAACGCCAATGACCAAATATCTGATCGCAGCCGGGCTCGCATTCACCTTTGCCACATCGGCCTTCGCACAGACGACGGAGTACTACGTGGTTCAGGACAGCGCCACGAAGAAGTGCACCATCGTGGACAAGAAGCCGACAACCACGACCATGGTTCAGGTCGGCCCAATGGCCTTCAAGAGCCGCACCGAGGCGGAAGCCGGAATGAAGACGATCACGGTTTGCAGCAGCAACTGACGTGACGCTGACTCAGGGCAAGCCCGGTGAAAGCCGGGCTTGCTTTTTTTTCGCCACGTAAAAAGTCCGAGCGACAAAGTCGCGTTCAACGCGTCTCACAAGCTAGAGAAATTTCGCCGGCGGTCTCACGATCCGAACGCGATCTGAACAGGCCGGCCGTGGAACCGCGTATCGCCCAAATAGCGTCACGGGAACACTTCTGGGACTGCGAGGTTCTCGCCTCAGAGTCGCAGGGACAAGCGCATGGAACATCCTCATCTGATGCATCCCGAATTCGGTCTTCTCTGCCCGCGGCCGGGTTTCCGGCGCGAGGTCCGAATCGCGGCCATCTCGCTCCTGCTCGGAGGTCTCGCGGGTGCCGTCTGCGTATCCGCTGTCACGGGCGTTCAGCACCGCGACACGCCAGCTGAAGGCTTTTCGGGGAGTTCACACGCGTCCGCGCTCTTGGAGTCGGCCCCCGTGGCCTCACGCGATGCCAATGACGCGGCCGTAGCTTCACGCTCCGTTGCGAGCACGACCAAAGGCGAGACCGCCGCGCCCGCGGGTCCGCCGGCATCCTTCCAAGCACCGAAGACGCGCGTGATCCGCCTGCGTGGACCGGGCGAGACACCGACAATCGCCCGGCTTCCGCTGGGGCGCACGGTCCCTGTGCCGCATTCGCCGCCGAGCGCTGAAGCGCCAATCCCTCCGCAAGCCCCGTCATCCCTCCCCGCCGCGGACAATTCGGCGGCGGAAATGTCCCAAGCAGCGGCGGGGCAACCGGACGGCAGCGCAAAAACGCGGCCTGCGAACGTGTCGCAGAAAAAGGCGCGCAACGCGGCGCGCGCGCCGAGCCGTCGCCGCACCGAGCCAGCGAATCAACCAGGCGATGAGCTACGAGATGAGCCACGAAACGATTACGCCTGGTGGCGGGATCGTCCCGATCGCGGGAGCGGTCGCGGCTCCGTCACCGATGAGGATCGCGGCATGGTCGGCCGCGCCTATGCGCGCGATGGCGCATACCCCGTTAGAGGGTTCTGGGAGTGGTCTCGGTAGATGTGCGGGCGACACCCTTAAGACCTTAATCTTCGTTGCGATCTGAGTGAGCCGACGTGAGGCCGCCCAACCAATCCGCGCCGCTGCTCCACGAGATGCCCAAACGAAAGAGCCTCGGTCATAAGAGGGGCGCCAGACCGAGGCTCCTGCGCGCAGGGTAGCTGTCACGCCGGGTGAATCGCGCGACATTGCCACGCTAATCGAGCCTGCCCGTGGCGAGCAACAGCACACGGACAAAAACGATCCACCGTGTTTCGGCAGCATCACCCAGCAAGCGTGGACATGCAAAAAAGCAAGCCGGAACCGGCCGCGAAAAGGACGGCCAATCATGGCGATGGAACCTAGACCGCACGGCGAAAGCGAGTGCGACAGCCTAAAACTTTCGGAACGGCTTGGTTCATCTCGCGTTTGATCAAGGTGTAACAAATCAAGGAGACCAGAGATGCGAGCAGTCCATGTCTTCGCCTTTGCAGTCGCCGTGGCAGGTTCCGCCGCCGTCTCGCTCCCAGCGAGCGCCGAACGGGTTTGCGATCGAAACTGCGTCGGCCCCCTGTGCAGCGAACAGTGCGTCCATCGAGACCGCGACATTACGGTGGGTCGCGGCGTGCGAGACCGCGATGTGATCATCGAGGAACGCCGCCGGGTGCGCGAGCCGGGGGTCGAGATCAGGACGCCGCGGCCCGGCGTCGAGGTCGAAATCGGCCGCTGATTTGCCGGTCCCGTCCGCAAGGGCGGGACCGTTGCTTTTGAAGTCGAACGAGAGCAAGGCGCCAGTGCCGGCTGGGAAACCACCTCCGCCTTATCGGGACCTTTCCTTCCGCACCAGACGCTGCAACAGCCCGAAATCCTTTTCATCGCGGTAAGGCGTCAGATCGAGACTGGCCGGCACCCTGACCAGCTTTTCCTCCTCGATCGCTTTCTCATGCTGTTTCATGAATCGCTGGTAGGCCCACCAGGACACGCCGGCGGCTTTTACCGCATCACGCTCGGCCCGAAGAGCAATCTGATGCGCATGCAGGTAATGCAGGCGCAGCTCATCGAGCAAAGCCTTCTCGACGACCTCGTGCGTCAGCAGGAAGGGCTCGACCCGGACCATCCGCATCAGGCAGCGGAACGAGCGCGGCAGGTGGCGGTCAATGAAAACCGTCCGGCCGTCCTTGCTGTAGCCGGCGATGTAGGGAATGTCGAAATCGCGATTGACCACGCGGACGCGACGGCGAATCGCCTGCACGACATCGAGCAGCACCACGTCCTCGATATCCTCGGACTTGTGCCGGACCTCGCGTTCGCGTTTCACCGCGCACACCCTCCGCGGGCAACGGCCACGCCTGCAAGCGGCAGCGGCGACTTCGCCGGGCGAAAGGCTCGATCGGCCAACCGACGCGGTTCGGATAGCGGCCGAAGACAACGTTCGACGAGAGCGCCGATCGTCAGCCCGGCGAGGACGTCCGACGTCCAATGCGCCAACAGAACAATCCGGGTTGCAGCAACCAAGAGGCCAAGCCCCCATGCGACCGGAGCCCACCGGGGGCGTGCCCAGGAAACGGCGGACGCGACCGCGCCGACATGCACGGCATGCCCGGAAGGAAAGGCGTCGTAGGGTTTCCCCGAGCGTGGAATGCCATGACGGCGGCCATGAACCACGCTGCGATCCGGCCGTTCCTGGTCGACCAGCCGCTTGAGGAGATGGGGCAAGACGGCGGCGACGGCCACGCTCAGAACCAGGTGATCGGCTTGCCGACGCGCATCATCGTCGGCGCCGCGGGCGGCGAGCCAAAGGCCTGCCGTGATCGCGACGAGCAGGTGTTCATCAGCGATCCAGGTCAGGAGGCGGGCGGGCCGCTCTATCGCCGGGCGTGCGTTCCGCGCCACCGCCCGGGCCACCCTGCGGTCGAATTCCGTCGCACCGATATGCCAGCGCGCCATCATCGATTCCATCTTCTCGAGACAAACTGCGGCGGCCCTGCCGTTGCTTGTACCGGGCGCGGGGCACCGTTGGCGGGGCAGGTGCGAACCCTCGTCCAGCAGCGGCCGGCGGCAGCGGCCTGGGTAAACATCGTTGCGGTCTCAACGTTCCGATGATCATTCAATCGTTCCTGTGGATCCAAGGCTCGGACGAATATCCGGACTAAGTACTCGCCGGATTGACGCAGCGGAGCGACGAGGATGCGGCAGCGCGGCCGCCGTCTTTGCGAAAACGCGAAATGCGCGCGGCAATTCGTTCCGGGGCCCTCTCGGTTGCGGCGGAGCCGAAGGAACGTTACCTCGCTAAGGGCGTTTGGTTCGGGGGCACTTGTGAAGGCCCCACTCTCATGCACACCAGGCGTCTTGTCGTTCTATCCACCGCGGCCATTTTGGTGATGGCGCTGTCCGCGACGGCGGACGCTCGCGCCAAGAAAAAGCAAACCCCTTACCGCGGCGACCAGACCATCTCGCTCGACGGCCGCAATACCGGTCGCGCGCGGACGTGCGGGTTCGAAACCTTCGTCTACGACGGACTCGGGGTGCCGGTTGGTCCCTATTGCCACTGACTCTCTGCAGCAACTCGCCGCGTGGCCAAGCTTGACCCGGAGCGAAGATCGCGCCCGGCGTCACCTCGATAGCCGCGGAGCGACTTGAGCTCCTCTGAGATTCGGCAGCGCCACCGCAGGCAGCGATCATGGCCCGCGCGTATCGGATCGGGAAAGATCGAAACGGCTCAGCATCGGGCGGTAACACCGTGGCGCATAGCGCCCCGGCCGTATGGTGGCGTCCGGCCGCAACTTATGATTCAATCATCACCGGGGAGACACGCGCGAGGGCCGCGGGCGAGGCAGCCAGCTTCTTCTTGGAGGACACACATGCGCTTTGTTTACGCGCTGATCGCGCTTGGCCTCGTCGCGGGCGTGCCGACAAAGACCAACGCGCAGACCTGGGACGAGTATCGGCCCGCGGGCATCGGGTTCCGCATCGAGATGCCAGGAAAACCGCAGCTCGAAACGCAGAAAACCAAAGCCGGCAACACGGCCTACCAGGCAATCGTGGGTTTTCGGGACATGGCTTTCCTGGCGATCTACGGCACGAAGGATGAAAAGGGCCCGGCCGATACCAACGCTCTGCTGGATGCCGTCGTCAAAGGCATGACCGAGGGCAAGAAGATCGTTCGCTCAAAGGCGGAGATGCTCGGGGGCTATCCGGCCCGGCGCATCCTGATCGAAGACGGCGACAAGGACAAAATCGAAGCAAGAATCGTTTTTGCCGACAATCGCTTGATACAGGCGCTGTTTGTCGGGCCGGCGGGCAATCAGCTGGGACGGCGGTTCCTGGATTCGTTTGCCATTGTCGACCCGAACTGACACTCCGCCGCTTCGGCGCGGAAGGACATGAGCCACGCTGCGGCCGCAACGGTGCTAACTGGCCGCAGCGCCCACGGTGTCCGCCATGACAGCGCCACGCTGGCCGAGGGGCCTTTCTCCGCCGGTGGTGGAATCGCGGGCGGTCTGGTGCTCGATCTCGGAGTTGAGCTCGGCGCCGAATAGAATCACGATGGAGGACATCCACATCCACATCATCAGGCCGATGGCAGCGCCGAGCGAGCCGTAGGTCGCATCGTAATTGGCGAAGTTCGCCAAGTACCATGACAGCAGCGCCGAACTCGCCAGCCATGCGACCGCCGCGAGCACGCTTCCCACCGAAAGCCATTCCCATCGCGGGCGTTCTCGGCTCGGCCCGAAACGATAAAGCACGGCCAGACCGAAAATCACCACAAACACCAGAACCGGCCAGCGCAACAGACGGAGCAGGGTCTCGGTCCATCCGCCCAGACCGACAAACGACAGGACGACGGGCAGGACCACGATCGCCCCGACGGCGGTCAGGATGGCAAGCAGGCCGCCCGCGGTCAGCACCAGAGAGACAAAATTGAGTTTGATGAAGCCGCGCTTTTCCTTCTCATCGTAGATGACATTGAGCGCGTCGATGAGCGCCTTCATTCCGGCATTGGCGCTCCACAACGCCAGCGCCAGCCCGAACGCGAACGCAAAACCGAGCTTGGCTTCCCCCTTGGCGGCGATGCGGTTCACCTGCTCCTGGATGATGTCCACCCCGCCTGCGGGCAGGAAACCGGCGACGAGAGCCAGATGGTCGTTGATGGTCGATGCTTTCGCGAACAGCCCGTAGAGCGACACGAACGCGGTGACAGCGGGAAACAGTGCGAGCAAACCATAAAACACCACCCCCGCGGCCACCGCCAGGAGACGGTCCTCCCCGATTTGCGCGTATGTGCGCCATAAGATGTCCTTCCACCCGACCCACGGAATTTGCCATGGCACCGCCGCCCGTCGGCCGCGCTCGCTCTCGTCGGCGCGGGCCTGCTGGACGCCAAGCGGTTCGTCGGTGCTGCGGCTGTTGCCAAACGCGCCCGTGCCCGGTCGCGCACCGACCGGGGTCGGCTTAGCGCGTTCGGAGGCGTTGGATGAGCGCCGGGTCGCGGCCACCAGGGAAAGCAAGGCGTAAACGATCAGGGGCTTGATCAGGCCGCCGGCCGAAGCCGTGTCCGCCGATCCGCTGGAACCCGCGGTTGTGGGCCGCCCCGGCATCTAGTCGCTCCCGCCGTTGGGTCGCGCGGTCAGGCGCTCGACTGCCAGGGAACTTAACGCCGGCACTTTTTCGCCGGCTGGGCCCATGCGCACGGGGTTCGATTGAGCAGCAAGTCGATGAACACGTCCGCTCGCTCACGTTCGGGCCGGTAACCCTGCGCACCAGGCATGCGCAGGTTCGCCTTTGTATCGGAAGTCCCGGCCTCTTGGGCCCGACGCGCCCATCTTTGTTCAGACCGTCGATGAAACTCTACCGGATAAGCTGTCATGGCCAGTTTGCTTCGCCTCCGTCTGCGTCATCGCTGGTTACGGCCGCCGAGCAGGCGCCGCCGGTGCGTCGGTCAACGTGCGGGCGCCAGCCCGCGTTCCGGGCGTGCGGACTTAATTTCGAGGGAGAGGTGGGCAGCCGCGCTACGAGCAAGCCCCCCTCGTCCGCGCCGGCATTGAATGGACGCGGTAGGATGCCGGTTCATTTTCGATGCCGACAGTTCCATCGATGGCGGAGTTGAGCACCGGAACAACGACCTGAATTTTCTCGGCAAACGGATTCCTGGCAGGCTCATATCCTGCCGGGATCGGACCGCCGCATTTCCTGCTGCGCGTGGGCGCGCTTCTTGGCCTGGTGGCGCCCGATGAGGCAGCCCGCGGCTGCTCCGATGACGCCGTGATGGCCGGCATAGTGACCCGCCACCCCACCGACGACGGCGCCCTTCAAGCAGCCCTTGGCCGAAGCCGGCGTCGCCAGCGCAGCCAGTAGTAAAGCAGACAGTGCCAATCCTGTTCTCATCTCGACTTCTCCATCGGCAAGGTGCTCCCTCAATGAGCGTCCCGGGATCTTGTTCCAATACCTGCTGACAACCAAACACGGGGGACGCACAATGATCCGACCAAGCCGCGGCGAAGATCGAACATGGCCGCAGGCGAAGGGTCGGCACGCGCCTGCTCCCCAACCCGTGGCGGCGAGGAAGGACACGATGGAGGTCGGATTTCTCGGCACGGGCCGCATGGGCAAGGCCATGGCGGCCAACCTGCTCAAGGCCGGGCACCGCGTCCGGGCCTGGGACAAGTCACCTGAGCCGCTGCATGAACTCGAACGCGCCGGCGCCGACATTGCCGCGAACGCGGCGGATGCCGTCCGCGGCGACGCGGTCATTTCGATGCTGCCGAACGATGCCGCATTGCGCGAGGTGTTCCTCGCCGGCGACCTGCTCAAACGCGCGCGCGGGGGCTTGGTGTCCGTCAACATGGGAACGGTTTCGCTCGATTGCGTCGACGAGCTCGTTGCCGCGCATGACGAGCACAACATTCCCTATGTCGCGGCGACCGTGTTCGGGCGGCCGGACGTGGCGGCGGCGGGAAAGCTTGCCATCATGGCGGCCGGCGACGCAGCAGCGATCGACCGCGTGCAGCCGCTATTCGACGCCATGGGGCAGAAGACCCACCGCGTCGGGCCGGAGGCGCGCCATGCCAACATCGCCAAGATCGCAGGAAACCTGATGGTGGCCTCGGCGATCGAGGCGATCGCGGAAGCTGCGGCGCTGCTTCGCAAATACCGCATGTCCGCGCCCGACGTTCTCGACGTCATCATCACCTCGCTGTTCAACGTGCCGGTCTATCAAGGCTACGGCCGCGCGATCGGCGGACAGCAATACGTGCCACCCGGCTTCGACCTGGTCCTGGGCATGAAGGACGTAAACCTCGCGCTCAAGGCGGGGGAGCAGGCGAACGTGCCGCTGCCCTTCGCCAGCGTGCTACGCGATGCGTTCCTCGACGCCATCGCCAACGGCGATGCCGACAAGGACTGGTCGGCGATCGCGCGGGTGGCGGCGCGCAAAGCGGGCCTCGACGACTGAGCGACTGCAAAGAGAAGCAACAACGCCAAGGGAGCGAAAGCGATGTATTGGAGGACGATGTTTCGAGGCGCGTTCGCAGCGGCCACACTGGGGCTGCTGACGTGCAGTTTGCCCGGCCCGCAGGCGGCACGCGCGGCGGAGCCGATCAAGATCGGCTTTTCCATGCCCTTGACCGGCGGCCTGGCCTCGAACGGCAAGGCGATCCTCGCCGCCTACCAGATGTGGGAAGAAGACATCAACGCCAAGGGCGGCTTGCTCGGCCGGCCGGTGAAGCTCGTCTACTACGACGACCAGAGCAATCCCTCGGTGGTGCCGGCGATCTACGCCAAGCTATTCGACATCGACAAGATCGACCTGGTGTTCACCAGCTACGGCACCAACCTCGCGGTGCCTTCGATGCCGGTGGTGATCCCACGCAATTACGTGCTGTTGGGATTGTTCGCGCTCGCCGTGAACAGCGAGTTCAACTATCCGTACTATTTTTCCATGTTCCCGGCCGGGCCGGATGCCATCCGGGAATTCTCACGCGGCTTTTTCGACCTTGCCAAGGAGCAGAATCTGCAAACTGTCGCAATCGCCGGCGCCGATTCCGATTTCGCCAAGAAGGCAGCTGACGGCGCGCGCGAAAATGCGACCAAGATGGGGTTCAAGCTGGTCTACGACCGCAGCTACCCGCCCAATACGGTCGACTTCGCCCCGATCTTACGCGGCATCCAGGCCAGCAATCCGGATTTCGTCTATATCGCATCCTACCCGACCGAAACGGTCGGCATCGCCCGGGCGGCGAACGAGATCGGCCTGAAAACCAAGCTGTTCGGCGGCGGCATGGTCGGGCTGCAATATGCAGCCATCAAGACCCAGCTCGGCGAGTTGCTCAACCGGATCGTCGACTACGATTTCTATGTTCCGGAGCCCACGGTGCCGTTCAAGGGAATCGAAAGCTTCCTTGCCCGGTATCAGGCCAAGGCGCCTTCGATCGGCGCGGACCTGCTCGGCTATTTCATTCCGCCCTTCGCCTACGCGAACGGCCAGGTGCTGGAGCAGGCGGTGACGGCCGTCGGCAGCCTCGATCAGAAGAAGCTCGGGGACTACATCAAGACCCACAGCTTCGATACCATCGTCGGCAAGGTCGAATATGCGCCGAACGGCGAATGGAAGAATCCGCGCGTCCTCTGGGTGCAGTACCAGAACGTCAAGGGCAATGGGCTCGACCAGTTCAAGAAGCCGGGCACGCAGGTGATCGTCTATCCGAAGGGTTTTGCGTCCGGACAGTTGCTGCTGCCGTATTCGGAGGGACGCTGACCGGGCGCCTCCCGGCTCGGGGCTTAGGCGACCAGCCCGCGGCGGTCGCCATGACGGGGATGGCGTGCCTGAGCCGGTCTTGCCGGCTCTCGCACCGCGCGTTTTGTTTCGGTCCCGCACCACTCGCACATGTAGGTTACGTCGACCAGGCAATCAGTAAACAGAATGGGCTTGCGGTCCATAGGTGCCATCCGGCGTTGACAGCCTGGACACGTCGCCGCCGGTTCTGTGGGATGGCCACCCATGCCACCAGTTAGCGCCAAGATCGTATCTGATTGGTAAATTCCGCCCCCGAGAATCGGCGACGACGGCTTCGTTCTCCTTCCGTCCTCAATGGGCGGCCGCAGGGCGGCAAAGGGGGGCGCTGTTATGGAACTGGGCTGGTGAAGCTGGCACACTAACGCGATACGCAAGGACGGAGACAAGGGCATGGCAGCACGCATCCGACACATCGCGCTCTCGGTGAAGGACATCGACGCGACGGCCGACTTCTATGAAAAGGCATTCGGTCTCAAGCGTTCGCCGAAATCGGAAGGGCCGACGGCTTATCGCGTCTACATGAGCGATGGCGAAATCAATCTCGCGCTGCTGCAATACAAGAGCGAGGTCGGCTCCGGGATCAAGAATCCGAGCGAATTCGTCGGTATCCACCACTTCGGCTTCCAGTGCGACGACCTGGAGCAGCAACAGAAGCAGATCGAGAAGGCCGGCGGCAAATTCTTCTTCGATCTGGGCGATCCGGATGATGACGACTTCGAGCGCAAGTTCAGAGATCCGAACGGCATCATCTTCGATATCAACTGGAAGGGCTGGACCATGACGTCCGGCAAGGTCAAGTCGGCTGCGGCCAGAAAGAATGTCGGCAAGACAACCAAGAAGCTGACCAAAACCGGCAAGAAGGCGAGGAAAAGATAATGCGTGCAGGCGAGGTCATCGCGCCGCTATAACGGCTGCGGTCGGCAACGACGTCAAGGCGTGCGCGCATCCGCTACCATCGGCCGATCCCCGGTGTTCCGGGCGGCCCGCATCGGCCGAGGATGGGGCAGATCCAGACGCCGGTGTCATTGCGCGCCACGGCGGAATGACGCGTCGCATGCACGACCTCGTAGCTCCATGCCGCACAGAGGACCACAAAGGCGACAATCCACCCTACGTCCTTCACACCTCTGATCCGCGGCACGCGCACCTCGCTAATTGAACGGATGGCTGGACGATCCGGCATTGACGTATCGATGATGTCCCGGCAACTGTGGCACAAGTCTGCATCCGCAACTCGAGACGAAAGTACCAGCGTCGGTGGACGGCGATCCTGATCGGTTAAACGTGCTGTGGGCGGGAGGCTACTCGATCGCCGAGCTTTGGGGCTACAGCGAACCAGTAACCCGTCATACCTCCGCGGTTGAAGCCGATCACGGCCTGCTCTGGGGCATCCTCAGCATCGTCGAATATCAAGTCAGCAAGGGCGCCGGTCATCGTTACCTGCGCGAGCGCCTCTGGGCGGGCGACTGGATTGCCATCGGGACCCTGGAGCCGAAGGTACTGGACTCAGGGCTTTGCCGGGTGCCAAAGATCAAAGATGCGAAGTTCGGACGTAAAGTCTCCGCCATCGGCGACGGAACCATCAAATATACCGGCGTGCGCATCGTTCATGCCCGATTCGACTCCGATAGTTTTGGCTAGCGGGCGCCGAAAATCCCGCCGCAATGTTTGCTACTCTGCGGATCATGAAGCTTCGAATGGCGCTCATCGCCGGCACGGCCTTGCTGCTCGCGGGCTGCGGCGTTGCAGATCAGTACTCGGTCTTGCCGCAGATTTTCCGTGAGCCCAGCAAGGAACCTCCGCAGCCGGAACCTGAACCCGACGTCAAAGAACTGGTTCGGGCCGGCGCCGACAAATTGTTCACAGGTCATCCCAGCTCTCTCGCGGTCGCGCGACCCCGCCGCATCTCCGGACAAGAATTCAATGTCTGCGTGAAGGCGGTCGTGCCCGGGGCGATCGATGGCGAACCCCGACCGATCACCATTCTCGTAACCATCGAGCACGGCAAGCTGACCGATCGCCACCGGGCCACGTCACAAGACCGCTGTGCGGCCGACGCCTACGAACTCGTGAAGAATTGAACGCACGTCCCAGCCGACGCCTGTGCATCATGCCCAAAGGGCGCGGCTTTGCGGCGAACCTTTCGGTCCCGCGTTGACGCGGCTTCACGCGCCACGGTGCCGGCACAGGCGGCCGCCGCTACATCAGAGCGGACATGGATGCCGGCGACGGTCCCGGCCCATATAAGTGCGCGAAACTGGATCGTAGGAGCGAAACCGCTCCATGCAAGCCGCGACATCGGCAGCGCCGGCTTGATAGCCCCTTTCGTAACCCGGCGCGGGCGCATAGCCGGGCGGCAACACATTGCCGCCCGGGTTCCATCCGTACCCGTAACCGTAACCGGGGGTGTAATAATCATAATAGGGCCCCCCGCCCCACCATTGCACAGTCTCAACCGGCAGCACTGGCGCAATGTGCATCGACGCGACGATGGGGGCCGCCGTCACGGCCGTCACCGCGAATGCAGCCGCGCTCGCGGCGAGGAAAACGGTGGCGAGAACTTTGCGGGGCGTCGTCATGGCGATTCTCTCCAAGGCTGGCGTCACTCGTCCACCCGTTTCAATGTAGATGGCCTAGCTACTTCCCGGCGCAAAATCGGCGTGTTGCGGCGTGGTAATCCCCAGTGCGATGCAACGCAAATCGCGCCGGGATGAGCGGCGCGACCGAGAGGCGTGACGGTTGGCAGGAGCGGCTAAGGGATCGTTTGCTTCTCGATGGCGCGCCCGAGGTTGAGCACATTGTCGGCAATGACACCGAGCCCGACCCAGCGGGTCATCCCAACGTAGCCCTTGTAGCGGCATCGAGCGAGGCCGTGGCGCCGCTTGACCACGCTGATGCGTCCTTCAGACCCGGTGCGCCATTTCTGACCGTTGCGGAACCAGCGCTTCCTCTGCTCGCGCTTGCGCTCGGGGCTCTTGGTCGAGCGATTGGGAATGCAGACGCGCTTGACGCCTTTCGCTTTCGCGGCCGCCTCATTCCTGAGCGAGTAGAATGCGGCATCCGCTGCCACCAAACGCGGCGCGCGGCCGAGCAGCGCTTGATGTGTCTCGATCGCGGCGACCAGCAGGTCCGAGTCATAGGGCCGCTGAGGATAGACTTGGTAATCGGTAATGATCTGGTTCTCGGCCTCCTGCAGCTTCACCATTTTGCCGAACTCGTTCGGCTTGCCGGCCTTGCCCTTGCGAATAACTTCAGTTGAGGGCTCGAACAGACTGAGGAGCTTGCCTTCGCTGCGTGTGTTGCCGCGGAAGATGCGTGCCCTGGTCTGTCGCATCACCTGCTTGACGCGCAGTGCCATCTGATCGAGTTCTTGGCGCAGGCCCTCCAGCACAAGCTGCTGCAAGATGTCCTTCGAATGCTTCACACCTCGCTCGATCTCTTCGGAGAAGCGCTTTGCCTGTCCCACGACCCGGCTTGTTGCATCCAACAACCGGCCATAGCGCTGCTTCAACTTGTCCTGATTGACCGAGCTTTTGGCGCGCGCGACGCGCCCGATCTCCAGCAGCCGCAGCTTCACGCTCCGGCTCCGGTCACGCAGTTTAGTCCCGGCGGCGCCCACGATCTTGGTTATCTTACGCATGGTGCGCGTCAGCACCCGCACTCCGTCTCCCAGCAAGGTGCTGTCAGTCGGGTGATGGATGTCAGTCTCCACCACCGTTGTGTCCACACGCATCCGCCGCCCAGCCGTCACGCCCTGGTCGCGAGCGATCTGAACCAATCGTTCGTGAACCTGCTTGAGAACCTCCGGCCCGAGCGCCACACCCCAGCGCCCCATCGTCTTGGCGTCCGGCGCCTTGCCGCCGCCGACCCGGGTAAAGTCCCGATAAACCAGGTTGGCGCGCACCTCGCGCTCCAGCACCTCATAGCTCCAGTTGCGGATGTGCTTCAGGATCAGCAGCCGCAGCACCATCTCGGCGGGCGCGCCGCGCCGCCCGCGACAACGGCTCTTGGGATGTCGGTTTGCCAGGGCCTCGTACACCGCCGCCACAATGGCTTCATCCGAAAGCACCATATCGGCGTGCTTCATCCAGCCTTCACGAAGATCGCTCACTTCCGCGGCAATCAGCCCGTCGCCGAAGCCGAGCTGCGTTCGTCGCATCTCAATCATGCCGCTTGCTCCGTGTCTTCCGCGCAGTCCGTTCCGGGCGCAGCAGGTCATGATTGAGCTCGCAGATCGCCTCGATCGCCTCCTTCAGTTCCTGATAATTGCTGAGCCAGCGACGTACCTCCGCAACCCGCTCGCGGCGCACGCTGATCTGACGCGTGCGTCCCCCCGGGTAGGTCACGGTCAAGACAAACACTTGATGCCCTTCACCCCGCGCGCATTTGGGGCAGCCCTTCGTGTGTCGGACCGTGCGCTCCAACAGCGAGCCACGCAGCAACTCGCCGCTGATCGGCAATTTGCTCACCAACTTCTCACGCGCGCGCAGAGCCTTATCTCGAATCATTCATAAGAATGAATCAGTGCCGGCCGCCAGCGTCAACCCCAATCCCGTTCGATCTCGCAGTTTTCCGATACCCAGCCGATTCTGCGCAAAGGTCAAAGCCCGCTAATTTTGCGCCGGGAAGTAGCTAAGTCAGTCATGACAGAAAGAGACGCCGTCTGCTGCTTCAGCAAGTATACTCTACGCAGACGGCGCGTGGTCGCGTCCTATGCTCACAGCACCCGATTACTCTCCTTCACCGCATCCGCCTGTACATAGACCTCGTTGCCGAGCTGCCGGAATTTCTCCGACATCTGCGCCATGCCGACCTGCTGGTCGTTGAGCGTCGCCGCGTAGTCGCGCACGTCCTGGGTGATCTTCATGGAGCAGAATTTCGGCCCGCACATGGAGCAGAAATGCGCGACCTTGTGCGCCTCCTTGGGAAGCATCTCGTCGTGATACTCGCGCGCGGTGTCGGGGTCGAGCGAGAGGTTGAACTGGTCGTTCCAGCGGAAGTCGAAGCGCGCCCGCGACAGCGCGTCGTCGCGCAGCTGCGCCGCCGGATGGCCCTTGGCGAGGTCGGCGGCGTGCGCCGAGATCGGCCTCAATCCCATTTCCACCCGCGAGGGGCTCCTGGTGCTGAGTTCCATCGTCGACATCACCGAGAGCAAGAAGGCGCAGCAAGCGCTGGTCGAAAGCGCCGCGATGGCGCGCGGCATCATCGACACCGCACTCGACGCATTCGTTCAGATGGACGAGACCGGCGTCATCGTCGAATGGAACTCGCAGGCCGCGGCGATGTTCGGATGGTCGCGCGAGGAGGCGATCGGGAAAACCGTGGCCGAGCTGATCCTGCCGGAAGTGGATCACGCGCGGCACAACGAGGATTTCGCGGGCTTCCTGCGGACCGGCGAGGGCACGATCGTGGACAAACGCTTCGAAATCGAGGCGCAGCACCGCGATGGCCGGCAGATCAAGGTCGAGGTGAGCGTGACGGCGCTTCGCCGGCACGACAGCTACGTGTTCAACGCCTTCATTCGGGATTTGACCGAAAAGATCGCGGCGGAGGCGCAGGTGCGCCAAGCCCAGAAGATGGAGGCGGTCGGACAGCTCACCGGCGGGATCGCCCATGACTTCAACAACATCCTCACCGTGATCACCGGGACGATCGAGATTCTTGCGGACGCCGTCGCCGACAAGCCGCAGGCCGCCGCGGTCGCGAAGATGATCGACGAGGCCGCCGAACGCGGCGCGGCGCTGACGCAGCGGCTGCTGGCCTTTGCCCGCAAGCAGCCGCTGCAGCCGCGCAACGTCGACGTCAACGAGCTGGTCGTCGATACGATCAAGCTGCTGCAGCCGACACTGGGCGAACAGATCGAAATTC
The DNA here is from genome assembly GCA_035690995.1 of Xanthobacteraceae bacterium. Taxonomy (GTDB): domain Bacteria; phylum Pseudomonadota; class Alphaproteobacteria; order Rhizobiales; family Xanthobacteraceae; genus VAZQ01. Next base: position 363 of record DASSJW010000319.1, on the reverse strand, counting down.
GGTCAAGGCTGGAGGACGACCTTTGGCCGAGCCTGGTGGACCCCCACCAGCTCTCGACGTCACTGCTCAATTTGGCACTCAATGCGCGCGACGCCATGCCGGGCGGGGCAAGCTCACGTTCGAGACCGGGAATGTGCATCTCGACGAGAGCTATGCACGGATCAACAGCGACGTGCAGCCCGGGCCCTATGTGCTCGTGACGGTGAGCGACACTGGCACCGGTATTCCGGCAGCCATTCGAGACCGCGTGTTCGAGCCGTTCTTCACCACCAAGGACGTCGACAAAGGGACCGGCCTCGGGCTGAGTATGGTATACGGTTTCGTCAAGCAGTCCGGCGGTCACGTCGCCATCTCCAGCGAGGA